>CAKRTY010000052.1 GCA_934402125.1 uncultured Anaerosacchariphilus sp.
GCCAGACGTACTTGGTCACGCAGAACTCGGAGCCGTCGCAGGAGCTTTCCTCCTCCAGACCCGGGCATTTCACCGCGTCCAGGCTTCCCTCCAGCGCCCGCAGGATATCTCCCACGGAAATCTCAGACGCCGGTTTGGCCAGCTTGTAGCCGCCGCCCGCGCCCCTTACGCTCGTCACCAGTCCGGCCTTGCGAAGCTTCGCAATCAGCTGTTCCAGATAGCTTTCCGATATATTCTGTCTGGCGGAAATACTGGCGATGGAAACCGTCTCATTTTCACTGTACAGGGCTAAATCAATCAACGCGCGAAGTCCATATCTTCCTTTTGTAGACAATTTCATGTTGTCACCTCGCATTAAATTCCGAGTGTTTTTGTCGGATTTCTTAATGATAATAACACTCACCATGGGTTCTGTCAAGAATATTTTTACCATATATTTATTATAATTGACGCCCGGGAGGCCGCCGTGAAAAAAACGCTCCACCCCCTGGTAACCGGTACCCTGCTTCTGACCGGGGCAGGCCTGATTACCCGCCTTACAGGCTTCTTCTATAAAATATTCTTAAGCCGCGCCATCGGTGCCGAGGGCATTGGTATCTATCAGATAATTTTCCCCATTTCCGGGGTCTGTTATGCGCTGACCACCTCCGGGGCAGAGATTGCCATCTCCCGCTTCGTCTCCCGGGAAAATGGAGCCGGACGGCGGCGGAGCGCCGGACAGGTGCTGATTCTGGGGCTTGGTCTGGCGCTGGGGCTTTCTGTCCCCACTGCCCTGCTTCTCTATACCCAGGCGCCCGTTCTGGCTCTCCGGCTTCTCCGGGAGGCACGCACCGTAAGACTTCTGCAAATCATGGCCCTGAGCCTTCCCTTCGGCGCCTGCCATTCCTGCATCAGCGCCTATTATTACGGCTGCAAGCGGCCCGGCATCCCTGCGGCAGCCCAGCTTCTGGAGCAATTCTCCCGGGTAGGGGCCGTACTGCTTATCTGGCGCGTGGCCTGCGCCCAGGGCCGTTCTCTTACGCCCCTGACCGCCGTGGCAGGTCTGACTCTTGGCGAGGCAGCCTCCATGCTGTTCTGCGTCTTTTCGGTCTCCGGGGAATATGGAAAGCGACCCGCAGCGGTTCCCGGTTCTCCTTCTCTGCTTTCCCTGGGCCTGCAGATGTTTTTCCTGGCTCTGCCTGTCACCGGCAACCGGCTCTGTATGAACCTGCTGGCCAGCGCCGAATCCATCCTGCTGCCCCTCTGTCTTCAGCAGTACGGCCTGTCCGCCGGTCAGGCCCTCAGCGTCTATGGAACCCTTTCCGGCATGGCCCTGTCCTTTATTCTCTTTCCCAGCGTGCTGACCGGAGCTCTCTCTGTCATGCTGCTGCCCTCTGTATCGGAGGCCCAGGCCGCCGGGGAGGACGCCCTGCTTCGCCGTACGATCCGAAAAACCATCTCCTTCTGCCTGCCCTTAGGGATCTTTTTTACGGTTTTCTTCCTGCTCACGGGCCGCTTTCTCGGCAGCTTTTTCTTCCGAAGCGAGCTGGCCGGAGGCTTTATCCTCACCCTGGCCTGGATTTGTCCCTTTCTTTACTTAAACCACACCCTCCACAGCATTCTGAACGGCCTGGGCCGCACCGGAACCGGATTTTTTAACAACCTGACCGGAATCCTGATCCGGATTTTCTTTGTTCTGGCCTTTGTGCCCCGGGTAGGCATTGAGGGTTATCTGTGGGGACTGCTGGCCAGTCAGCTGGCTGTATGCGGAATGAATCTTACCGCCCTCCGGGAATACCTACAAAATCCATATAAAAATCTGCGTGACTTTTAACAATTCTTGTATTATGATAGAAACAGTTCGGCAGGCAGCAGAGTGTAAAGACAGACATGGGCAAATTCATTTGACCATGGCTGTGTTTGCACTCTGATATGGGCGGAACGCCCAGACAGCCGCAGAATCGCTCACTTTCGTGAGCGGTTCTGCGGCCTGTCTGCCGAATGTCCGATATCACTTACAAACGAGGAGTTATGAAAAATGTCATTCAATTTTAAGCAGAAGCTGCCTACCCCCCAGGAAATCCGCGAGCAATACCCGGTTCCTGCCCATGTAGCGCAGATAAAACAGGAAAAAGACGCGGAAATCCGCAAAATATTCACCGGAGAATCCGATAAATTTATCGCCATCATCGGTCCCTGCTCCGCAGATAACGAGGAGTCTGTCTGCGATTACGTGCGCCGTCTGGTCCGGGTTCAGGAAAAAATCAAGGACAAGGTTCTGATCATTCCCCGGATCTACACCAACAAGCCCCGTACCACCGGCGACGGCTACAAGGGCATTATGCATCAGCCGGATCCGGAGAAAAAGCCGGATCCCCTGGCAGGTATCCTTGCCCTGCGCCATATGCATATCCGCGCCATCGAGGAAACCGGCATGACCGCTGCCGATGAAATGCTGTACCCGGAGAACCTTCCCTATGTAGAGGACTTCCTTTCCTATATCGCCATCGGCGCCCGTTCGGTAGAGAACCAGCAGCACCGTCTGGTATCCAGCGGTATCAATATCCCTGTGGGTATGAAAAACCCCACCAGCGGCGATTTCTCCGTTATGCTGAATTCCGTCCACGCGGCCCAGAACGGTCATTCCTTTATCTATCACGGCTGGGACGTCCAGACAGACGGAAATGACCTGGCTCACGTGGTTCTGCGGGGCGCTGTCAATGAGCGCGGCGTATCCCTGCCCAACTACCATTACGAGAACCTGCGGAACCTCTGCAATCTCTACGCCCAGAGAGAGCTGAAGAATCCGGCCTGCATCGTAGACGCCAACCATAACAACTCCAACAAGCAGTTCAAGGAGCAGATCCGTATCGTCAAGGAAGTACTGCACAGCCGTACCTGCGCCGACGATATCCGAAAGCTGGTGAAGGGCGTTATGATCGAGAGCTATATCGAGGAGGGCAACCAGGGTATCCACGATCACATCTACGGCAAGTCCATCACCGACGCCTGCCTGGGCTGGGAGGATTCGGAAAAGTTGCTGTATGAGATCGCAGAGCGGTGCTGATTTCATATGGATTTTTCTAAGGAGGAGACGCTTTTTTGCAGTCTCCTCTTTTTATTCTATAGGAAATACGGTGTTACATGAACGTGTGAAAGCTATGATTCCTATAGAGCAAAAAAAGAGATTCCCGTACATTTTTCAGGAATCTCTCATCATACTATTCTATTTTTCTTATCCTCTCGGATGAGCCTTCGCGTAAATCTCCCGGGCCCGGGCCGCGTACATCATGGTCGTGGAGATATCCGAATGTCCCATCATCTCCTGTACCATATGCAGATCCGCGCCGTTCTCCACCAGATGTGCCGCAAAGGAATGACGAAGGGTATGGGGCGTAATCTCCATCTCGATACCCGCCTGCTTCACATACTGCTTTAAGAGCTTCCAGAAGCCCTGCCGGCTCATGCTCTCGCCGGAACAGTTGGGAAACAGCATCTCACACTTCTTATCGCCCAGCAGCTGGCCCCGCGCCTCCTTCAGATAGCGATCCAGCGCCTTCCTGGCTTTGGGTCCGAAGGGAATCATCCGCTCCTTGTTCCGATCCCGGCATACGATATAATCCAGCTTCCAGTTCACATCGCTCAGCTTCAGGGAAATCAGCTCCGTCACCCGGATTCCCGTGGCATAAAGCACCTCCAGCATGGCCGAATCCCGCAGTCCCTTGGCTGTCCGGTCTCCCGGCTGCTCCAGCAGACGCTCCATCTCTTCCACAGACATAATCTCCGGAAGCTTCTTTTCCACCTTCGGGGCCTTCAGCTTCTCCGCCGGATCAGAACTGATACTTCCTTCCTTCCACAGATACAGATAAAAACCCTTCATAGACGCGATATTCCGGGATACCGTCGCCGCTGACATTCCATTTTTTTCCAAATCCAAAATATAGGAATTCAAAGCGGTCTCCGTAACCTCACCGGCGTCCTCCACCTTCTGCTTCTGCAGAAAATGCATCATTTTTATCAAATCTCTCTGATAAGAAAGCTCTGTATTCCTGGACGTCTTCTTCACATTATGTAAATAAGACATGAATCCTTTAATCTCTTGTTCCATCTATCTATATGCCCCTCAGCCTCTGCTCATACCCTGTCGCGCCCACCCTTCCGATGGGCTTGTAAACTACATTATAGTAAGAAATTCCCGGAAAAGCAATGATCTTTTTTTCGAAAAATGCTGTAAAATCAAGGGTTTTTATGGTTTATCCACAACATCTGGTTTTTCCCTTTTCCCGTTCCACCAAATCTTGTAAAGATCTTGTAAAATATTTTTAAATATTTTTCAGGACCGTTTTCAAAAACAGGGGATTTACATAACTTTCCGCCCACGCTCCGAGAAAAAACAACAGAATTCCTGCCGCCAGAACGGATACGTAAGACCAGAAGCCTCCCCTGCCGCCGCTGTGCCGGGAGCTTTTCCACTCCCGGTTTTCCCACATTTCACAAACCTTTCGAAGAAACCAGACAGCCGCCGGCACATAGAGCAGGGCCTGGGGAAGGGATGCGGCCAGACAGACCAGAATTCCCATAAAGCCCAGTTTCATGGCTGCAGCCGTCCAGGTAACGCCCAGAGCCAGCCCCGTCCAGGCCAGAGCCAGAAACGCAGCCGTTCTTCCAAATATGGTAAAGCCCGTCAGCCACAGAAGCGTTACCGCGCCCAGCCGGGACTTCAGAATATAGAAAAGCAGTTCTCCGGAAGCGAACTCCACCTGCTGATATTTCGAAAAAAAATAGTGGCTGAGCAGGGTTGTCTCATGAACCACCGCCCGCCCAAACACGACCATATACAATACGCCTGCGGCAAAGCCGGACAAAAAGATGGTCAAAAATTTTTTCCGGATATCCGAATGCTGTTTCCACATATCAAAAGCCTCCCATACACCCTAAGTATATGAGAGGCTTTTTTCCATCATGCCTGAAAACCCTGTTGACTTACCCACATTGCCCGGCGCTTGGAATAACGCTTATTTAATTCCCTCGCATTTGTCATAGCAGGCCTCGCAGGCTTTCAGAACCGCTCCGCGGAAGCCGGCATGCTCCAGGGCTGCCACGCCTGCTATGGTGGTTCCTCCCGGAGAGCAGACCTTATCCTTCAGGGCTCCCGGATGCTCGCCGGTCTCCAGTACCATTTTCGCCGCTCCGGCTACTGCCTGGGCTGCAAAGGTGTAGGCCTGGGCTCTGGGCATTCCGAACTGCACCGCGCCGTCTGCCAGCGCCTCGATAAACTGATAGACATAAGCAGGAGAGCTTCCGCTGGCGCAGACCACTGCGCTCATCAGGCGTTCCTCCACGTCCGCATACTTACCGACTGCTCCGAAGATCCGGTGTACCATATCAATCTCTTCCGCGCTGAACTCCTCCGCCTCGAAGGACAGACCTGTCATTCCCTCTCCGATCAGGGACGGGGTGTTGGGCATAGCCCGTACAATCCGCCGATCCGAGCCAAGGGTTTCTTTCAGGCTCTGGATGGTGATACCTGGCGCCAGGGAGATTACTACATGATCCGGCGTCACCGCATAGCGGATCTGCTTCAGCACCAGGGGGTAATACTGGGGTTTCACAGCCAGTACCACGTATTTACAATTGTTGGCGCACTCCGCGTTGGACTCTGCGTATACCACCTGGGTTTCCGCATGCACCCGCAGCTTTGTCTCCGTAGTCTTTGCGGTAAAGATCAGCTTTTCCGCCGGAAACTCTTTCAGGACGCCTTTCAAAAGGGCATAGCCCATATTACCCATTCCGATAAATCCTATCTCTGCCATCTGTATCTGCCTCCTTCTTCATCAACCTCTGTTCAAAATCTGACCGGAATCCCAGTGGAATTCATTCACAGCCCACTGGGAATTCGATCGAAAAAGGATGCCGCTTCGCGACATCCTTCGTCTTTTATTTCGCGTAATCTGTTACTCTGCTTTCGCGGATAACATTTACTTTGATCTGACCCGGATATTCCAACTCAGCTTCTATCTGCTTGGAAATATCTCTTGCCAGCAATACCATGCTGGCGTCATCTACCTGATCCGGAACTACCATTACACGAATCTCTCTACCTGCCTGAATAGCAAAAGACTTGTCTACGCCCTTAAATCCATTGGCGATATCCTCTAACTGTTTTAACCGGTTGGTGTACGTCTCCAGCGTCTCTCTGCGGGCGCCCGGACGGGCTGCGGAAATCGTATCTGCCGCCTGTACCAGACATGCAATCAGAGACGTGGGTTCTGTATCCCCATGATGTGATTCAACCGCATTGATCACAATCGGTGACTCCTTGTACTTTCTGCACAGGTCGGCACCAATCTGAATGTGAGATCCCTCTACCTCATGGTCAATGGATTTACCGATATCATGAAGCAGTCCGGCACGTTTTGCCATCCGGACGTCCACGCCAACCTCTCCTGCCAGAAGGCCTGACAGATGAGCTACCTCGATAGAATGCTTCAGGGCATTCTGACCATAGCTGGTACGGAACTTCATTCTTCCAAGAAGCTTGACAAGCTCAGGGTGAATTCCATGGACACCTACTTCAAGAAGGGCTGCTTCGCCTTCCTCTCGGATCATGGTCTCCACTTCACGCTGCGCCTTCTCTACCATCTCCTCGATACGGGCCGGGTGAATCCGTCCGTCTACGATGAGCTTCTCCAGCGCAATCCTTGCCACTTCCCGGCGAATAGGATCAAAGCCCGACAGAATAACTGCCTCGGGAGTATCGTCGATAATCAGATCCACACCTGTCAGTGTCTCCAGAGTGCGGATATTCCGTCCCTCACGACCGATGATTCTTCCCTTCATCTCGTCGTTGGGAAGCTGTACTACGGAAATTGTCGTTTCTGCCACATGATCGGCAGCACACTTCTGAATCGCCGTTACCACATATTCCTTCGCCTTTTTGTCTGCTTCTTCTTTTGCTCTGCTCTCCAGTTCCTTGACGAGCACAGCGGTCTCATGTTTTACTTCGTCTTCAACAGTCTTTAATAAGTAATCTTTTGCTTGTTCGGAGGTAAGGCCAGAGATTCTTTCCAGTTCCTGTACTCTTTTTTCCTGAAGCTTGTTCAGCTCTGCACTCTGCTTTGCCAGCTTCTCTTCTTTGGCCGCATAGCTCTGCTCACGGCGTTCCAAGGCGTCAGACTTCTTGTCAAGAGCTTCCTCTTTGGCAAGCACTCTGCGCTCATAACGCTGCAGCTCCGCTCTGCGTTCCTTTGTTTCTTTTTCCAGCTCGTTCTTTGTCTTCAGTGATTCTTCCTTCGCCTCCAGCAAAGCCTCTCGCTTGGATCGTTCTGCGACCTTCAGTGCATCGTCGATAATTTCTCTTGCTTTCTCTTCCGCATTGCCGACCTTTTTCTCGATCGTATTCTTGCGTACGTTAGCTGTAACAAGAGCCGTAACCGGAATACACACAATCGCAACGATTATCGGAACATAAAACGGCACAGGAGCACCTCCTTATTTAATTTTCATTGTACAAATATAACCCGTTTGACACGCTTATTTTTATAAGTTTTGCCGATTAGGAATAACATACAACTATTAAATTTTATACTTATTTTCGCTTAATGTCAAGTAATAGTTGGCGTGCGGCTCTTCCGATTCCTGCCATGGCGGCCAGAAGCAGAAAAAGCCAGAACACAGCGTCGTTTTCATCTCCTGTCTGTACCCGGGCATTCGTTCCGGACGGCTTTTTCCCTCCGGAGCCTTTCTCAGGCTTCGTTTCCGCCTCTTTTTCCGATCCGTTTTTCTCGTCGTCCACGAACTGAAGCCTGTCTGTCTTGGCTCCCCGTGGATCCTTTTCCCGCAGGGTCGACACAACTGTGATGGAACCGTCTTCCCCATTGAGCGCCATGACATGCAGTGCATAAAGTCCAATCTGTCTGCCATCCTCCCGGGTCAGCGTCAGCGTATACCAATAATCCCCCGGCTTCTCATACCGGATTTCCGGAAGGCGCTCCGCCGCGCTGTCCTGTCTCAGAATCAGGCTGTATTCAGCACCGCTTCCCGTAGGCATAGGACAGCTTTCCTCCTGCCCCTTCAGGACAAGCTGATAGGTTCTGTCCTCCTGTAATCCTCCCTTTCCCCAGGTAAGGCTGAGGGGCAGCGCAAGGGAATTGCCGCCTGCCGCGTATACCGGAAATCCCGCCATCAGAAGCAGCCCCAGAAACAGCGCCGCCAAAAAGCTGTATTTTTTCATTCCGTCTTCTTCCTTTCCCCACCAGGTTTCCCTGCTTCCCAGGGGATTTTCATTCTCGTCCATATACCATCAATACCACAATGCGCCCCTCTTCCCTTTCGGAGGAACAGGTGCTGAGCGCCAGCACCCCATAATTGTCCGGTTCCCGGTCGATCTTTTCCAGATATTCCCTCCGGACATACCGGCCCTTCGCCAGAACCTTCTGTTGAAACAATTCCGAATCCGGCCTGCAGTCCTGGGGCTCAAAAATGCAGGGATCCGACGCGTCTACCTGCATGGCGGCCAGAAACTCCAGCCGATATGTTTTTCCCGGAACCATCAGTGTTCCCGTGCTATGCTCTTCCACAAAGTCTTCCTCCAGATACCGGTCCAGATCGCCGAACAT
>CAKRTY010000053.1 GCA_934402125.1 uncultured Anaerosacchariphilus sp.
GCTTTCGGGGGCCGAGAGGTCGCAGGTTCAAATCCTGTTACTCCGATTTAGCCAGAATCTTTTCGATTCTGGCTTTTTTATGTAACAGGAAATTCCTATGGAATTCCCTGTTACATAAAAAATATTATCGCACTGCGGCGGAGAGGTAGTATGTCGCTTATGCGACCCGCCGCAGGCGGAGAATCCTGCAGAGCAGGATTCTATTTTAAACTACAGGATGTATTGCATTAAAGTACGATAGCCCTGATTTTGACAGAAATCATTGACAAAAAAAATTCCACCTGCTATATTTTTTACAGAACAATGACGTTCTCCAAGGGGGAAGTCTGCGAAAGGGGAGTCCCACGGGGGCTTCCCTTTTTTATGGAATAGGAAACTCTGATAGAATCCCCGGTTACATAAAAATATTATCCTTATAAAACAAAGAAACTCATAGGAGGAGAGAGTATGAGTCACGGTACAAAAAGAGATATTATGCGTCTGGTAGAAGAGGAGGACGTGGAATTTATCCGTCTGCAGTTCACGGATCTGTTCGGCAACCTGAAAAACGCGGCAGTAACGGCCAGCCAGCTGGAAAAGATACTGGATAACCGGTACGTGTTCGACGGCTCCTGCGTGGAGGGCTTTCTCCATGACAACGACATGGATATGTTCCTGTGTCCGGATCTGGATACACTGGCGATCTTTCCCTGGCGGCCCCAGCAGGGCAAGGTGGCACGTCTCATCTGCGATATCCAGAAACGGGACGGCTCTCCCTATGAGGGAGATTCCCGCTATATTCTGAAGAAGGTGCTGAAGGAAGCGGAAAGCATGGGCTACCATTTTGATGTGGGGCCGGAGTGTGAATTCTTTCTGTTCCACACGGACGACGACGGCAATCCCACCGTATTCAGCCATGAAAAGGCAGGCTATTTTGACATGAGCCCCATCGATCAGGGAGAAAATGTCCGCCGTGATATTATCCTGAACCTGGAGGAAATGGGCTTCGAAGTAGAGTCCTCTTATCACGAGGTGGCTTCCGCCCAGCATGAGATTGATTTCCGCTATGATGAGGCCCTGCTTTCCGCAGATAACATCATGACCTTCAAGCTGGCGGTGAAGACCATTGCCAGACGCTTCGGTATGCACGCCACCTTTATGCCCAAGCCCAGGGCGGGTATCAACGGCTCCAGCATGCACACCAATATTTCCCTGAAGAAGGACGGAAAAAATATTTTCGCGGACGAAAGCGACGAGTACGGCCTGAGCCGGGAGGCCTACTGGTTTATCGGCGGCCTGCTCAAGCATGCCAGAGGTCTGTCTGCCATCACCAATCCGCTGGTAAATTCTTACAAACGCATTTTCCCGGCCCAGACGGGAGCGGGCTTCACGGCACCGTCCTATATTTCCTGGTCGCCCATTAACCGCAGCCAGATGATCCGGATTCCGGCCCAGCGGGAGGAGAATACGCGGATCGAGCTGCGCAGCCCGGATCCCTCCTGCAATCCCTACCTGACTCTGGCGGTCTGCTTGGCGGCAGGTCTGGATGGCATAAAGAATCATATAGAACCGCCGAAGCCGGCCAATGAAGATGTACGGAAAATGACGGAAGCAGAGAGAGAAGCACTCGGGATCCGTCCGCTGCCCCGGGATCTGATGGAGGCGCTGAAGGGTCTGGAGCAGGACGAGCTGGTAAAGGGCGTGCTCGGCGAAGAACTCTGCAAATGCTATGTCGCCGCCAAAAAACAGGAGTGGGAGGCGTACTCTGCGGAAGTATCCCAGTGGGAGACGGAGCAGTACCTGTATCGCTTTTAACAGACACCTCAGGACAGAAGAATTCCGGGAGGTGCGAGTGTGACGAATATAATAGTATTATTTCCTAAAATAGAAGATGCGAAGAACATTCGAAATCTGCTGGTTCGTCACGGTTTCCGTGTTCCGTCGGTCTGCACCACGGGCGCGCAGGCCCTGGCGGGGGCCAACAGCCTGGGGGACGGTATCGTGGTCTGTGGTTACAAGTATCCGGATATGATGTACGCGGAGCTTGCCGACTGTCTGCCGCCCCATTTCGAGGTGCTTCTGATGGCTTCCCAGAGAGTCTTGAGCGAATGCGCGGGATCTGGTATCATGTGTGTGGCGATGCCGCTGAAGGTCCAGGATCTGCTCAACACCCTGGAAATGATGGTGGCCAATGCGGAGCGCCGCCGGAAGAAGCGAAAAGCCATGCCGAAGGCGCGCTCTGACGAGGATCGGAAGGTGCTGGAGGAGGCCAAGGCCCTTCTGATGGAGCGAAACGGTATGACTGAGGAGGAGGCCCACCGGTATATCCAGAAATGCAGCATGGACAGCGGTACAAATCTGGTGGAGACAGCGGAGATGGTGCTCAGTATGATGAGATACTAGTTCAGCCATGGTTTTGCGAATGGCGCGGCTGAACGTCCACCGCATCAAAATGAAGGGAGAAAATAATAAAAATGAAATTTACCAAAATGCATGGAATCGGCAACGATTATGTATATATGGACTGCACGAAGGAGCGCCTGGAAAATCCGGGCGAGATAGCCCGCTTAGTCAGCGATCGGCACAAGGGTATCGGATCCGACGGCCTGATTCTGATTCAGTCCTCCGACGAGGCGGATTTTGAAATGGCCATGTACAACGCGGACGGTTCCTATGGAAAGATGTGCGGCAACGGGATCCGGTGCGTGGCGAAATATGTCTACGACAACGGCCTGACGGACAAGACAGAGATCAGCGTCATCTCGGGAGGAGCAGTCAAATACCTGAAGCTTACGGTAGAAGCGGGAAAGGTAAAGAAGGTGCGGGTCAACATGGGCGAGCCGATTCTGAAGCCGGAGCTGATTCCGGTGACAGGCGGGGATGAGCGTCTGGTGGCCAGCCCCATCGTGATAGACAATCAGATTTACGAGATGACCTGCGTTTCCATGGGAAATCCCCATGCAGTGGTCTTCATGGAAGGCATAGATGATCTGAAGATAGAAGAAATTGGTCCGAAATTCGAGAAGCACGAGCGTTTTCCCGATCGGGTCAATACAGAATTCGTAGAGCGCATGGATCGGAAAAATCTGAAAATGCGCGTGTGGGAGCGGGGATCCGGAGAAACCATGGCCTGTGGAACCGGCGCCTGCGCCACCGCGGTAGCCGCAATCCTGAACGGCTATGCAGATCGGAATGTGACCGTTCACCTTCTGGGCGGCGATCTGGAAATCTTCTGGGATGAAAAGGATAACTGCGTCTATATGACCGGTCCGGCAGCCACCGCATTTACCGGAACATTTGATCCGGAGGAACTGAAGGCCAGCGTAGAGGGACGTTAATAAATGTATGTGCCGATGGCACGAGGAGGAGTGAATCTATGTATAAAGTAAATGAAAATTATCTGAAGCTTCCGGGAAGCTATCTGTTTTCCACCATCGGAAAAAAGGTGGCAGCTTACTCAGCGGAGCATCCGGAAAAGAGTATCATTCGTCTGGGAATCGGCGATGTGACCCAGCCGATCGCGCCGGCCATCATCGAGGCCATGCACAAGGCGGTAGACGAGATGGGACATGCGGAAACCTTCCATGGCTACGCGCCGGATCTGGGATATGAATTCCTCCGGAACGCCATTGCGAAAAACGATTATCAGGATCGGGGCGCGGATATCAAAGCGGACGAAATCTTTGTCAGCGACGGCGCGAAATGCGATTCCGGCAATATTCAGGAGATATTCAGCCTGGACAACCGGATTGCGGTCTGCGATCCGGTCTATCCGGTCTATGTGGACACCAATGTGATGGCGGGACGAACCGGTACCTATGATCCGAAGACCGAGATGTGGAGCGACGTGATCTATATGCCCTGTACCGCGGGCAATGGGTTTGCGCCGGAGCTGCCGAAGGAGACGCCGGATCTGATTTATCTGTGCTTCCCCAATAACCCGACCGGATCGACCATTACAAAGGATCAGCTGCAGGTCTGGGTGGACTATGCCAACAAAGTAGGCGCGGTCATCATCTATGACGCGGCTTATGAAGCATATATTTCCGAGGAAAATGTGCCCCATACCATTTATGAGTGCGAGGGAGCGAGAACCTGCGCCATCGAGCTGAAGAGCTTTTCCAAAAATGCAGGCTTCACCGGCGTAAGACTTGGCTATACGGTGATTCCCAAGGATCTGAAATGCGGCGATGTATCCCTGCATGCGCTGTGGGCGAGACGCCACGGCACCAAGTACAACGGCGCGCCTTATATCGTACAGCGGGCCGGCGAGGCGGTTTATTCCGAGGCCGGCAAAGCGCAGTTAAAGGAGCAGGTTGGCTACTACATGAACAATGCGAAGACGATTTTGACGGGACTTCGGGATGCAGGATACACGGTGTCCGGCGGTGTAAACGCCCCGTACATCTGGCTGAAGACGCCGGATCAGATGACCTCCTGGGAGTTCTTTGATTATCTGCTTGAACATGCAGGCGTAGTCGGTACGCCGGGATCCGGCTTCGGACCCAGCGGCGAGGGCTATTTCCGGCTGACCGCCTTTGGTTCCCATGAAAATACGGTGAAGGCGCTGGAAAGAATCAAAGCATTATAGGACAGACGATAGCTACAGAAGGCCGTGGACTTTGGCTTCTGAGGCGTTCGGACGTTTCACGGACAGCCGTCTGTCTGGAACGGATTCAAGATCCGCCCCAGTCAGACAACTATCCGCGAAAAGCCGGACACCTCTTAGAAGACAAAGCCCGCGGCTTTCCGTGTCTATATTCCTTCCTTCATTTCCAGGATTTTCCCTTGTGCCCCTCTGCCATCTGTGCTATAGTAAACAGGTTAGGAGGAGTTTACAGCATGATAAACTGGAAAAAAATTACAGCCCTCACAGCGGCAGGACTCATGGCAGTATCCGCGGCAGGATGCCAGGGGAAAAAGGACGCAAAAAGTGAGGACATTGATATAGCAGACGTAGTGGAAGAAACCGAAGATACAGCCGAGGCAGAGACACCGGCCGAAGTCGCCTCCGATCTGGAAGCCAGCATATCCTGGTGGACCTATCCGGTATTTGTCCAGGACGAGGGCCAGGCCGACGGCACCTACGAGCAGACGCTGATTCAGAAATTCAATGAAAAATATCCGAACATAAAAGTAGAACTGAAGCTTCTGGACTATACCGATGGTCCAAACTTGGTAGAGGAACAGATCAAAGCCGAAGGCGGAGAACTTCCTAACGTCCTGCTGGACGAGCCGGGCAGAATCAGCGGCTATGCGAAAAAGGGCATGCTGTCGGACATCAGCGATCTGTTTACCGATGAGGTGAAATCCGATCTGGTCAGCGAGGGAATCTTAAGCGCCTGCAGCGTGGGAGATACCTACGTCATGTATCCCTTGAGCGGATCCAATTATGTGATGGCCTTCAACCGGGAAATGCTGGAAGGATCCGGCGCCATGGAGCTGATGAACCGGGAGGGAGCCTGCACCTGGACTACAGAAGCCTTTGAGCAGGTACTGGAGAAGCTGAACGCCTCCGGCTTCAATGCCGGAATGCTGTACTGCTCCGGTATCGCGGGAGATTACGCTACCCGTTCCTTTATTACTAACCTCTACGACGGAAGTCTGATGAAGGAAGATAAGAGTGCCTACACCATGAACAGCGACGCCAATCAGAAGGCATTTTCCAAGATAAAGGAATGGATCGGCAAGGGCTGGATGCTGAACGGTACAGACTCCTCCGGTGCGGATGCCGTGGAAGAATTTGTGACAGGCAACAATTCCTACTGCCTGCTGTGGAGCCTGCCCCAGGCCATCAGCAATGCGGCGGCTCTGGAGGAGAACGGCGTAGATGTGGTGATTATGCCCTATCCGTCGGAGGACGGAACCCCGTCGCTGGAATATATGCTGAATGGCTTCTGTATTTTTCAGACCGCGGACGAGGCCAAGGAACAGGCCTCCCGTTACCTGGTTGATTTCCTGTGCAACGACGAGTCTGTAGCAAAGGAAAATGTAGTACGAAGCGGCGCGTTTCCGGTGCGCGCTTCCATGGGCGACGTCTATGACGGAAATGAGGAAGCGCTGTTGTATGAGGCGCTGATGTCCTATAGCGGCACCTACTACCAGTCTGTCAAGGGCTTTGAAAAAATGCGGGTATACTGGTATCAGATGGAAACAGAGATTCTGGAGGATCAGTACAGTGTCAAGGAAGCAACGAACAGCTTCACAGAATACGCCAACAAGACGCTGACGGAGAAAGAGGAAGAATAGTATGATAGGAATTCGCGGCGGCAGAATCTTAGACCCGGTAAGCGGCAGAGATTTTATCGGAGATCTGATTTTGGAAAATGGGACAGTCAAAGCGATAGGAGCGAAGCTGAATCTGGAAGGCTGCGAAGAGATTATTGACGCGGCAGGAATGGTGGTTGCGCCCGGACTGGTGGATGTGCATGTCCATTTCCGCGATCCGGGTCTTACCTATAAAGAAGATATCCAGACCGGAGCGGCGGCAGCGGCGGCAGGCGGTTTTACCACCGTGATCTGCATGGCCAATACCAGACCGGTGGTAGATAACGCGGAAGGTCTGTCCTATGTCCTGGAGCAGGGACGAAAGACCGGGATCCATGTGCTTTCCTGCGCCTGTGTCACCAAGGGGATGCAGGGAAAAGAACTGGTAGATATGGACGGCTTACGGGCAGCGGGAGCGGCAGGCTTTACCGACGACGGCATTCCGATTCTGGATGAAGCGGTTTTAAAGGCGGCGCTCCGAAAAGCAGAGGAGCTGCAGGTCCCGGTAAGCCTTCATGAGGAGGATCCGAAGCTGATTGCCAATAATGGAATCAACCGTGGTCCGGTCTCAGAGAAACTTGGGATCGGAGGTTCTCCGGCGGAAGCGGAGATTACCATGGTGGAGCGGGATTGCCGTCTTGCGGAGGAGACCGGAGCCAGCGTCAATATCCAGCACATCAGTACTGCCGGAGCGGTGGAGGCTGTGCGCGCGTCCAAGAAGCGCGGTTCCCATGTGACAGCCGAGGCAGCGCCCCATCATTTCACACTGACGGACGAAGCGGTGCTTAGCTATGGCACGTTGGCGAAGATGAATCCGCCCCTTCGGACAGAAGCAGACCGGCAGGCCGTCATCGAAGGCCTGAAGGACGGCACCATCGATATGATTGCCACCGACCACGCCCCTCACAGCATGGACGAGAAGAACAAACCCCTGACGGAAGCGCCCAGCGGTATCATCGGCCTGGAGACCTCCCTGGCCCTTAGTATCACGGAGCTTGTGAAGCCCGGTCATCTGACGCTCATGGAGCTGATGCGGAAAATGAGTCAGAATCCGGCGGCATTGTACCATCTGCCCTTCCCGGGCATTGCCGAAGGCGCGCCTGCGGATCTGGTGATTTTTGATGAAAATGAGGAGTGGAAGGCAGAAGACTTCCGGTCCAAAGCAGTCAATACGCCTTTTAAGGGTTGGACCCTGACCGGACGGGTGCATTACACCATCTGCGACGGAAAGATAGTATACAAGTTAAAATAGACAAAAGTTATTTCGGGTTTAATTGGACGAAATTCCATAAAATGGAAATGTCCGGTTAAACCCGATTTTTGTTTAGGGAGGAAAAGGGGTCATATGTAAGTTTCAACGCTTTTCAAATTTATTCATATACGCATACATACGGAGCATGGTGCGAATATCCGCCTGTCGCTCGGCGGAGAGCTCGTGATATGTTTCTATAATCCGAAGAGCATCATCGGAGCCATCTGACATGGAGCTCTGTTCCTGGAGCGAAGCAATGTGAGCCCGGCAGGCTTTGATGGTCATTTTATCAGGGTCAGTATCGTAATATGCACAGAGCGCAAGAAATAAATCATCGTCAATACGGCGCTGCCCGGTCTCAATCCGTCCAAGCATAATGCTGGAAACCTGAGTTCCCAGTTCACCCAGACCGGCAGCAACCTGAGCCAAAGTGAGCTCTTTTTGATTGCGTACCTTACGTAATTCTGCACCCAGTTCATCAATGATTTCTGTTTTCCTGAAATTCTTATACGCCATGACGGATTCTCCATTTCTTAATATTTAAATTGATAATAGCATTAAAATCGGAATATAGCAATTGACAGTACAAATACCGATTGATATAATTAAAATTATTACAAATAAAGAAAAATATATTGAAATAATTCAATATATGTATATGAAAGAGAAGGAGAATGAAGCGTGGAAGAGAAGCAAGAATTACTAACTGTAGATTCCGGGAAAATTCAAAATCTGGTATATACGATTCGTGGGCAGCAGGTTATGCTGGACAGCGATTTGGCGGATTTGTATGGATATGAGGTGAAAAGATTAAATGAACAGGTTAGAAGAAATATAAACAGGTTTCCGACAGATTTTATGTTTCAATTGACACAAGACGAGGCTGAATTGGTGAAGTCGCAAAATGCGACTTCACCAAAAGATACATTATTTGAAGGACAATCTGGTGGCCGAAGGAAATTACCATATGTCTTCACAGAACAGGGAATCTATATGCTGGCCACAGTTTTACGTGGGGAACTTGCAGAAAAGCAGAGTATTTATATTATGCGGGCAT
>CAKRTY010000054.1 GCA_934402125.1 uncultured Anaerosacchariphilus sp.
CTATGAAGCAGCAAAGATTCTGATTCAGAATGGCCATCGGAGAATCGGGGGCATTTTCAAGTATGATGATATGCAGGGAATCGAGCGCTACAAGGGCTTCATCGAGTGCCTGTCGGATTATGGCGTCAAATTTGACGACGACTGGATTCGCTGGTATTCCACCAAGGATATGGAAGAAAAGCTGAGCAAAAAAGGTCTGCAGCGGATGTACCGCAGAACCAAGGATTGTACGGCGATGATTCTGTATAACGACGAGGTGGCGGAGCATTATATGGAGTTCCTGGAGGAGCGGGGACTGAAGGTGCCGGATGATATATCGCTGGTTTCCTTTGACGACGCGGAGCTGGCCCAGAACGGGGACGCGAAAGTGCTTTCCGTCGTGCATCCCAAGTACCATCTGGGACGGCTGACAGCCAGAAATCTTCTTCGCATGATGGAGGATGAGGACTGGCAGAACAAAAACTATTCCCATCGTTTTCCCGTGACCTTTAACGACGGAAATTCGGTGAAGGATATACGCAGTTAGAGTTAGGCTCTGGGCGTGGGAACATGAAAGTTGGTAAATATTTCAGGAGGTAACGAACATGAAAAAACTTTATTTTGTAGTAGGCTCTCAGGATCTGTATGGCGACGAGTGCCTGAAGCAGGTGGCGGCAGATGCCCGGGAGATGGCAGAGTTCCTGAATGAGAAGTTGGAAGGAATCGCGGCAGTGGAGCTGCTTCCGACCGTAGAGACATCAGAGATTTGCATTGAAGATATGCGGAAGGTATCCTGTGACGATGACTGTATCGGTGTAATTACATGGATGCACACCTTCTCTCCGGCCAAGATGTGGATCAAGGGCCTGCAGGAGCTTAGAAAACCGCTGCTTCATCTCCATACCCAGGCAAATGAGAAGCTGCCTTACGACACCATCGATATGGACTTTATGAATCTGAACCAGGCAGCTCACGGTGACCGGGAGTACGGCTTCATCGTAGCAAGAATGGGAATTCCCCATGAGGTAGTAGCAGGCTACTATAAGCATGAGGACGTGGTAGCAAAGATTCGGAGATTTGCGCAGGTTGCAAAGGCGATTTCCTATTCCAAGTCCCTGAAGGTAGCTTCCTTCGGTAACAACATGAGACATGTGGCAGTTACAGACGGCGACCGTGTAGAGAGCCAGATCAAATACGGTTGGGAGTGCAACTACTATGCGCTGGGCGATGTGGTAGACATCATCAACGAGGTAACCGAGGCAGAGATTGACGCGAAGATGAAGGAGTATACCGATAAGTATACCATGAAGACAGACCGCATCGACGCAGTCCGCGAGCAGGCAAAATATGAGATTGGTTTTGAAAAATTCCTGAAGGAGAACGGCATCGGCGCATTTGCGGATACCTTCCAGGATCTGCACGGCTTAAAGCAGCTTCCGGGTATCGCAGCACAGAACCTGATGGGCAAGGGCGTTGGCTTCGGACCGGAGGGAGATTATAAGATTGCAGCGCTGTCCGCAGTTCTGATGCAGATGGCAGAGGGACGCGAGGGAGCAACCGGTTTCATCGAGGACTACACCTATGACCTGACCGAGGGTCAGGAGCTGGAGCTGGCTTCCCATATGCTGGAGGTTCCGGTAGCCTTTGCTGCTACAAAGCCGGAGATCGACGTGCTTCCGCTTGGTATCGGCGGAAAAGAGGATCCCGCGAGACTGATCTTTGACGGCGTAACCGGAGACGGAATCCAGGTAACGATGGTTGATATGGGCGACCGCTTCCGTATCATCTGCGCAGACATTGAGCTTGTAAAACAGCCGAAGCCCATGCCGAACCTGCCGGTAGCAAGAATTATGTACCGTCATAAACCGAACTTTGCTATCGGAACCGCAGCATGGTGCTACGCAGGCGGCGCTCATCACTCTGTTGTATCTACCGCGCTGACCAGAGAGGATATCGCGATGTTCGCCCGTCTGACCGGAACCGAGCTTGTTACCATCGGTGAGGATACTACAGAGGCAGATCTTCAGAAGTTTTTCATGAAATAAGAGGATAATACTATAACAGGCAATACGATTAGAACCCATATTGCAGGAAACGCCGCTGAGTCCGGAAGGATTCGGCGGCGTTTCTGCGTTCTTTTAATTGTAATACAGGGGGTGCTTGTGCTATAATAGGAATATTAAGTAGCAGTCAAAGATGAAAAAGAATGATAGAGGGGACAAAAATGAAAAGAAAGGTTCATTTAAAGGGCCGATTGAAACGGTATGTGCAGTGGCCGATTCTGATGAGTATTTTGCTTCTTGTTATGAATCTGTGCATATATCCCATAGCAGTGAAGGCCGGGGTGGTTATGAGCGCCTTTGTGCTGGTGTATATTGTGGTGGTTATGGGTCTGTATGTGCAGAACCGGGCGCAGATCTACGGCGAGCTGGTGTCCTTTGCGACCCAGTACGGACAGGTACAGCGGAAGCTTTTGAAGGAGCTGGCTATACCCTACGCCCTGCTGGACGAGGACGGAAGAGTGTTGTGGGCCAACGGCGCGTTTTTTGCGGCCAGCGAGAAGGGAAAGAAGAATCTGCGGAAGTCCATCAGCTATTTCTTCCCGGATTTCACCTTGGATTTGCTTCCGGAGAATGACTTCGAGGACACCCGGACCGTGCGGTTCTCGTCTGAGGGGCGGGATTACCGGGCAGATGTGCGCCGGGTATATATGGATCACATCATGGAGGATAACACCTTTGTGGAGGTGGAGGAGGACGACAGCTTCCTGATCGCCGTATATCTCTTTGATGAGACGGAGATGAACCATTATATCCGCATGAACAAGGAGCAGCGTCTGGTGGCCGGACTGATCTATCTGGATAACTATGACGAGGCCCTGGACACGGTCGAGGAGGTCCGCCGTTCGCTTCTGGTGGCGCTGGTTGACCGAAAGATCAACAAGTATATTTCATCCTTTGGCGGTATCGTAAAGAGCATTGAGAAGGATAAGTATTTTGTGGCCATTCAGGAGAAGGATCTTCCGGTAATGCGGGAGAATAAGTTTGAGCTTCTTCAGGACGTTAAGACCGTCAATATCGGCAATGAAATGGCGGTTACTTTGAGCATGGGCTTCGGCTGCGCGGGAAAAACCTTTGCGGAAAATTATGAGTTTGCCCGGATCGCCATCGATCTGGCCCTGGCCCGCGGCGGCGATCAGGTCGTTATCCGGGAGGGCGAGAAGATCTCTTATTTTGGCGGAAAGACCCAGCAGGTGGAGAAAACCACAAGAGTAAAGGCCCGGGTAAAGGCCCACGCTCTCCGGGAATTTATTGAGAGCCGGGATAAGGTAATGGTAATGGGACACCGCCAGACAGACGCGGATTCCTTCGGCGCGGCCATCGGTATCTACCGGGCAGCCAAGGTGCTGGGCAAGCGTGCTTATGTGGTAATGAATGAGGTAACCACCTCAGTGCGGCCCATGAAAGCCTGCTTTGAGGATAATCCGGTCTATGAGCCGGACATGTTCCTGAGCAGCGAGCAGGCTATCGAGATGATTGACCGGAATACGGTACTGGTGGTGGTGGATACGAACCGCCCCAGCTATACCGAGTGTCCGGAGCTTTTGTCCCGGACGCCTACCATCGTGGTGCTTGACCATCATCGCCAGACCAACGAGCAGATTGAAAATGCGGTGCTTTCCTATATTGAGCCGTATGCATCTTCCGCCTGTGAGATGGTAGCAGAGATCCTGCAGTATTTTGACGAGGGATTGAAGATTAAGGCGGTGGAGGCAGATTGTCTCTACGGCGGCATCATCATTGACACCAACAATTTCACCAGCAAGACAGGCGTGCGCACCTTCGAGGCGGCGGCGTTCCTGCGCCGGTGCGGAGCGGACGTAACCCGTGTCCGCAAGATGTTCCGCAATGATATGACGGAATATAAGGCGCGGGCTGAGGCGGTACGCCATGCGGAGCTGTATCACGGCTTTGCCATTGCCATCTGTCCCAATGAGAATCTGGAGAGCCCCACCATTGTGGGAGCCCAGGCAGCCAATGAGCTGCTGGATATCAACGGCGTCCGGGCTTCGGTGGTGCTGACGGATTATCAGCATAAGACTTTTGTCAGCGCGCGTTCCATTGATGAGGTGAATGTGCAGCTTCTGGCAGAGCGTATGGGCGGCGGCGGCCATCTGAACATGGCCGGGGCCCAGTTGGAATGTGGTGTGGAGGAAGCGCTGGAAATCGTAAAACACACCATCGACAAGCTGCATGAGGAAGGAGAATTTTAAAATGAAGGTAATTTTGATTGAAGATGTAAAATCCCTGGGCAAGAAGGGACAGTTAGTAGAGGTAAACGACGGTTACGCAAGAAACTTTATCCTGGCAAAGAAGCTGGGACTGGAGGCGACGCCCAAGAACCTGAACGATCTGAAGCTGAAAAAAGCAAATGACGAAAAAGTAGCCAAAGAGATTTACGAGGAGGCCAAGGCCTTCGGCGAGCGTCTGAAGGAGATGGCGGTCAATGTAACCATCAAGACCGGAGAAGGCGGCAAGATTTTCGGTTCCGTATCCTCCAAGGAAATCGCAGAGGCAGCCAAGGCGCAGCTTGGAATCGAGCTGGATAAGAAAAAAATGGTTCTGCCGAGTCCGATCAAGACACTGGGAACCACCCTGGTTCCGATTAAGCTGCATCCGAAGGTAACCTCTGAACTGAAAGTCAACGTAAGAGAAGCGTAAGAGAGCTAAAAGATGGAAGAAGCAATCATCAAACGAGTGATGCCCCACAGCATCGAGGCAGAGCAGTCGGTCATCGGTTCCATGCTGATGGACCGGGAGGCGGTACTGGTGGCGTCGGAGATTCTGAAGGGCGAGGATTTCTACCAGCGGCAGTACGGCGTGGTCTTTGACGCCTGTGTGGATCTGTTTAGCCGGGACGAGCCGGTGGATCTGGTGACGCTGCAGAACGAGCTGCGTTCCCGGGATGTGCCCGAGGAGGTCAGCAGCATGGAATTCGTCCGGGATATTCTGGAGCGGGTTCCTACCTCTGCCAACGTAAAATATTATGCCAATATCGTAGCGGAGAAGTCGACCCTCCGGAAGCTGATCCGGCTGAACGATGAGATCAATAATCTGTGCTATGCAGGCACCGAGCCTCTGGAAAATGTGCTGGACCAGACGGAAAAGAAGGTTTTTGATCTGGTACAGCGCCGGAACGCGGGAGACTTCGTTCCGATCAAGCAGGTGGTGCTGAACGCCATTGAGAAAATCGAGATTGCGTCCCGCACCAAGGGAAACGTAACGGGAATTGCCACCGGATTTAAGGATCTGGACTACCAGACCTCCGGTTTCCAGCCCTCTGACCTGATTCTGATCGCGGCCCGGCCTTCCATGGGTAAAACGGCCTTTGTACTGAATATCGCCCAGTATATGGCTTTCCGGAGCGGCGAGACTGTAGCTATCTTCAGCCTGGAGATGTCCAAGGAGCAGCTGGTGAACCGACTTCTGTCCATGGAGTCGGGCGTGGACGCCCAGAAGCTCCGAAACGGCAACCTGTCGGACACAGACTGGGAGCGCCTGGTGGAGGGCGCCGAGGGCGTGGCCCGTTCCCATCTGATTATTGACGATACGCCGGGTATCACCCTGGCGGAGCTTCGCTCCAAGTGCCGCAAATACAAGCTGGAGAATAAGCTGGGCATTATCATGATCGACTACCTGCAGCTCATGTCCGGCGGAGGAAGATCCTCTGATTCCAGACAGCAGGAGATTTCCGATATATCCAGAGGACTTAAGAGTCTGGCCCGTGAGCTGAATGTGCCGGTGGTGGCACTGTCCCAGCTGAGTCGTGCCGTGGAACAGCGTCCGGATCACCGGCCCATGCTTTCGGACCTGCGTGAGTCGGGAGCTATCGAGCAGGATGCGGATATGGTCATGTTCCTGTACCGTGATTCTTATTATAATAAGGATACGGAAATGAAGAACCTGGCTGAGGTAATCGTAGCCAAGCAGAGAAACGGTCCCATCGGCACCATCAATCTGCTGTGGATGCCGGAATATACTACCTTCAAGAATTTCAAGCCGGGTCCGCCGATGTAGAGGCGAAGGCTTAAAATATAGGGAAAACAGACCGCGATTCCGTACAGAACGAACGTATAAAAACAGAAAAACAAAAATAATTTGGAAAAATTGATTAGAACAAAAATAGTTCCAAATCAGACAGGGAAAACCCTGCAAGGGCAGAAAAAGATACTTGAAGGCCTCGAAATACCTGTGCTAAAATATAGGAAATCGCGCAGGAAAAGAAAACAGTGAAACGTCGACGGAGACAGCCAGATACAGGCTGTCTCCGTTTTTTCCTTGAAATAGCGCGTGAGGAGGACGAGGTTATGATTGAGATGATTACAAATGTAAATAGTGCGGTCAACAACGTGGTATGGGGCTGGCCCGCGCTGATTCTGCTTGGCTTTACCGGAGTGCTGATGACCAGTATTACCGGATTTTTCCAGCTTTCCCATCTGGGGCACTGGCTGAAGAATACCATCGGCTCCATTTTCTGTGACCGAAATATCACAAGACACACGGAAGACCGGAGTATCTCTCAGTTTCAGTCCCTGTGTACGGCGCTGGCGGCTACGGTCGGCACCGGTAATATTGTCGGCGTGGCGGGAGCTATCGCGGTAGGCGGACCGGGCGCGGTATTTTGGATGTGGCTCATCGCGTTCTTTGGTATGATGACCAACTATTCTGAGAATGTCCTGGGTATCCTGTACCGCCGGAAAAACAGCAAGGCGGAATGGGCCGGCGGCGCCATGTATTATCTGCGGGACGGTCTGGGATCCAAAAAGGGCTGTAAGAAGCTGGGCGCAGGTCTGGCGGTTCTGTTCTCCTGTTTCTGTCTGCTGGCTTCCTTTGGTATCGGTAATATGAGCCAGGTCAATTCCATGGTCAGCAATGTGTATACTGCCTTTGGCATCCCGAAGCTGGCGACGGGTATCTTCCTGTTTGCGGCAGTGGCGCTGGTGGTTATCGGCGGTCTGAAGCGAATCGCGGCAATTACCGAGAAAGTGGTTCCCTTTATGGTTGTGCTGTATCTGTTGGGCACCCTTGTGATCATCGGTATGAATATTTCCACGATTCCGGCTGTGTTTGTATCGATCTTTAAGGGCGCATTTGCCATGAAATCCGTGGGCGGCGGCATCGTAGGTTCCGGTATTGCCCTTGCTATGAAAATGGGTATGAAGCGAGGCGTATTTTCCAACGAGGCAGGTCTTGGCTCCTCTGTTATGGTACATTCCAGCTCCAATGTAAAGGAGCCGGTGCGTCAGGGTATGTGGGGAATTTTCGAGGTGTTTGCGGACACAATTGTCGTATGCACGCTGACTGCGCTGACAATTCTCAGCTCAGGCGCGGTAGATCTGACGACAGGCCAGCTGACCGGAGAGGCAGCGGCCATTGAGTCCAGCTCTCTGGTCAGCTACGCCTTCAGCAATCATTTCGGATTCCTGGGTTCCGCTTTTGTGGCGATTGCGATTCTGCTGTTCGCGTATTCTACGGTGCTTGGCTGGAGCCATTATGGCGCGACTGCCTGTGAGTATCTGTTCGGTACCGGCGCGACCAGAATCTATCGGATTGTATTTGCAGTCATTGTACTGGCAGGCTCTGTGATGAAAGCACAGCTGGCATGGGATATTTCCGATACCTTCAATGGACTGATGATGCTTCCGAACCTGATAGGCGTGATTACCCTGTCTCCGGTCGTTATGCGCTGTACGAAAAACTATGTAGCGCGTAACCTGCATGGTGAGGATGTTGAGCCCATGCTTTCTATGTTCCCGGATATTCAGAAGATGCAGGAGGCAGCGTTGAAAGAGGAGCTGCGTGAGGATGCGGATGCCGAGGCAAAAGCCTATGGAGAAGCTTCGGATTCGGTAGTAAAGGGATAAGAATTTCCAAAATATGGTTGAAATTTCCTTTGAACCTGTTATAATGTGAAATATGGAAAAATATTACATTTCCACAAAGCAAACCGGCAGGGAGGAAATTTCGATGAGTGATGTGCGCTATATGATTTCTGACGCTTCCAGGCTGGTGGACGTGGAAGCGCATGTGCTGCGGTACTGGGAAGAGGAACTGGAGCTTCCCATCGGGCGCAATGAGATGGGCCACCGTTACTATACCGAGGAAAATATCCGGTTATTCCGGCATATTAAGGCACTGAAGGACGGAGGCGTGCAGCTGAAGGCGATTAAACAGCTGCTTCCAGAGCTGGAAAAGGGCGACGTGAAGCCGGAGGGACTGCTGGCCAGAGCCGGAGGAATTCCGGTGACGGCAAACAGTGAGAC
>CAKRTY010000055.1 GCA_934402125.1 uncultured Anaerosacchariphilus sp.
ATAGACGGGGCTCGAACCCGCGGTCTCGACCTTGGCAAGGTCGCGCGTTACCAACTACGCCACTATCGCATTTGTGTCGGCTGTTTTTCATCAGCGACATGTTGTATCTTACAGGATTTCGACTCATTTGTCAACAGGTTTTTCAAAAAAAGTTAAAAAAATTTCCGATAGGGTGCAAACCCTTGTAAACAGGCTGATTATTTCCTATAATAGAAGCCAGTGGGAAGAACGATACAGGGAGGAATATACCGCATGAGTTATGCAGATCAGATATTTAAGGAGATGTGCAGGGATATCATTGAAAATGGTACCAGCACAGAGGGAGAAAAGGTACGTCCCAAATGGGAGGACGGCACCTCTGCCTACACCATCAAGCGTTTCGGCGTGGTGAACCGCTACGATTTATCGAAGGAATTTCCGGCTCTGACACTCAGAAGAACAGGGCTTAAGAGCTGTATGGACGAGATTCTCTGGATCTATCAGAAGAAATCCAACAATATCCATGACCTGAACAGCCATATCTGGGACGAGTGGGCCGATGAGACAGGCTCCATCGGAAAGGCCTACGGTTATCAGATCGGCGTGAAGAGCCATTACCGGGAGGGAGATATGGATCAGATGGATCGGGTGCTTTTCGATCTGAAGCAGAATCCCTACAGCCGCCGGATTATGACAAACACCTATGTATTTTCGGATTTAAGTGAAATGCATCTGTATCCCTGCGCCTATGGCGTCACCTACAATGTGACCAAGAAGCCGGGACAGGAGAAGCTGGTGCTGAATATGGTGCTGAACCAGAGATCCCAGGATGTGCTGGCGGCCAATAACTGGAATGTGTGTCAGTACGCGATTCTGCTGATGATGGTGGCCCAGGTCTGCGATATGGTTCCCGGCGAGCTGGTTCATGTGATTGCGGACGCTCATATCTACGACCGCCATGTGGACATTGTCAGAGAGCTGATTGAGCGTCCGGAGCATCCGGCGCCGAAGGTATGGCTGAATCCGGAGGTGAAGGATTTTTACGCGTTTACCACGGAGGATCTGCATGTGGAGGGCTATGAGACCGAGCCGCAGATCAAGGACATTCCGATTGCGGTATAAGACAAAAATATAGAAAAAAGGAGCTTAAAACTTATGAATCTCATCGTTGCTGTAGATAAAAACTGGGCCATCGGCTATCAGAACAAGCTGTTAGTCAGCATCCCGGAGGATATGAAGTTCTTCCGGAATGAGACGACGGGAAAGGTGGTCGTGATGGGCCGGAAGACCCTGGAAACTTTTCCGAACGGCCTGCCCTTAAAGAACCGTACCAACATTGTGCTGACCCGCAATCCCGATTATAAAGTAAAGGGAGCGGAGGTCTGCGGCTCTGTGGAGGAGGCGCTGGATCTGATCAGCGCGTATCCGCCGGAGGATGTGTATATTATCGGCGGAGATACCATTTACAAGCAGTTTCTACCCTATTGCGATACCGCCCATGTGACCCGGATTGATCACGCGTACATGGCAGACGCCTGGTTCCCGAATCTGGAGCAGGATCCGGAATGGGAGCTGACCGGGGAGAGCGAGGAAAAGACCTATTTCGATCTGGAGTTCAGCTTCTGTAAATACCAGCGAAAAAAATAGAAAGTCTGCGCTTTTTCTCATTGCAGTATCAAAGAATCTGATCTATAATAATACCAATTTAGTTGCCGCGAACGATGCGAACGGTACTGAAAGAACGATCAGGAGGAGAAAATCATGGAAAAGAAAAATTTAGACTGGTCCAATATCGGTTTTGGATATGTACAGACAGATAAGCGTTACGTATCCAATTATAAGAACGGCGCATGGGACGAGGGCACCCTTACAGACGACGCGAATATCGTTCTGAACGAGTGCGCAGGCGTTCTGCAGTATGCCCAGACCGTGTTTGAGGGTATGAAGGCCTATACCACGGAGCAGGGCAAGACGGTTATCTTCCGCCCGGATCTGAACGCCGAGCGTATGGTACAGTCCGCGAAGCGTCTGGAGATGCCGGTATTCCCGGAGGATCGCTTTGTTGACGCCGTAGTACAGACTGTAAAGGCAAATGAAGCATACGTGCCGCCTTACGGAACAGGCGCTACCCTGTATCTGCGTCCGTATATGTTCGGAACCAACCCGGTTATCGGCGTAAAGCCGGCTGACGAGTATCAGTTCCGTGTATTCGGCACCCCGGTAGGCCCCTATTTCAAGGGAGGCGCAAAGCCCCTTACCATCAAGGTATCGGATTTTGACCGGGCAGCCCCCCATGGAACAGGCCATATCAAGGCAGGCCTGAACTACGCTATGAGCCTGCATGCCATTGTGACAGCTCATCAGGAGGGCTTCGATGAGAATATGTACCTGGATGCAGCCACCAGAACCCATGTGGAGGAGACCGGCGGCGCGAACTTCCTGTTCGTGACAAAGGACGGCAAGCTGGTGACACCCAAGTCCGACAGCATCCTTCCGTCTATCACACGCCGCTCCCTGTTGTACGTGGCAAAGGAGTATCTGGGCATGGAAGTGGAGGAACGGGTCGTACCCTTCGAGGAGGTAAAGGAATTCGCGGAGTGCGGACTTTGCGGAACCGCAGCCGTGATCTCTCCGGTAGGAAAGATCGTAGATCACGGCAAGGAGATCTGCTTCCCCAGCGGAATGACAGAGATGGGACCGGTTACCAGAAAGCTGTATGATACGCTGACCGGTATCCAGATGGGCCGCATAGAGGCTCCGAAGGGCTGGATCCATGTGGTAGAGTAAGCGGGAATCCGAAGAGAATTTACAGAAGAGGCGGAATAAGGAAACTTGTTCCGTCTTTTTTTGACCCAAAGAGATTTCGAAGGAATTCCCGCATTCTGCTTGCAACCCTGCCGGGAAAACCTTATAATGAAATATAAATCTGAAACAAAGGATGGTGAAGAAGAGCCAGATGGCAAATAAAAAGAAACGGAGAAGGCTTTTCTCTTATCTGTTCAGCTATGATATGAACCTGATCGTGGCAGTCTTATTTCTGATTGTATTCGGTCTGGTGATGATATACAGCGCCAGCTATTATACGGCGAGCATGAGCGACGCATTTAACCATGATCCTACATTTCTCTTAAAGAGCCAGCTGAAATACAGTATCCTGGGAATCCTGGTGATGCTGGTGATCGCAAATGTGGATTACCATTTCTGGCGGCATTTCGCGATTCTGGGCTTTTTCGCCTCGATACTCCTGATTGGGCTTCTGCTGGTTCCGGGGCTGGGCGTTACGGTAAAGGGCGCGACCCGCTGGATTCGAATTCCGGGTCTGGGCCAGTTCCAGGTGGCGGAGCCGGTCAAGGTGGCGATGATTCTGTTTTCAGCGAGCTACATCGGGAAATATTCCGGCAGGCTGAAGAGCATAAAGGCTTTTATTGTAATGATGCTGCCGACGGCAGTGATATCCATTATGATTCTGAAAATCAGTAATAACATGAGTACGGCTACCATCGTGCTGGGAATCAGCTTGCTGATGGCCTTTATGGTGTACCCCAAGTACTGGCCCTTTGTGCTGCTGGGCGGCGCGGGAGCCGGCGGCGTGGGAACACTGCTCTTTTATCTGAAGAAGAAGCTGGCTGCGGGAACCACAGGAAATGGAGGGGGCTTCCGGAGCGTCCGGATCATGGCCTGGCTGGATCCCTATTCCTATGAGTCAGACAAGGCCTATCAGTCCCTGCAGGCGCTGTACGCCATCGGCTCCGGCGGCTTGTTTGGAAAGGGGCTGGGCAACAGTATCCAGAAGCTGGGACGTATCCCGGAGCCCTACAACGATATGATTTTTTCGATTATCTGCGAGGAGCTGGGAATCTTCGGCGCGGGCCTTATCATTCTGATGTTTATCTATCTGCTGTACCGGCTGTACAGCGTGGCCCAGGAGGCAGATGACATTTTCGGAAGGCTGCTGGCCATAGGCGTCTTTTCCCATGTGGCCTTGCAGGTGGTATTGAATCTGATGGTAGTGACCAGTCTGTTTCCGACCACAGGTGTTACCCTGCCCTTCTTCAGCTATGGAGGAACGGCGTCGGTATTCCTGCTGTTCGAGATCGGTATGGTATTAAATGTAGAAAAGCAGAGTCGTTTTAAAAGAGAGAGAGGTAACCTGTAAGTGGTTACAGAGAATTGCGGGAGGCAGGAGTAATGAGAGAGCATACGAAAGTAATTAAAATCGGCGACCGGGTCATAGGAGGCGGGAATCCGATCTTGATTCAGTCCATGACCAACACCAGGACCGAGGATGTGCAGGCAACCGTAGCCCAGATTCAGGCGCTGACGGCTGCAGGCTGTGATATTATCCGCTGCGCGGTTCCTACCATGGAGGCGGCAGAGGCACTGACAGAGATTAAGAAGCAGATCAGCATTCCGCTGGTGGCAGATATTCATTTTGATTATAAGCTGGCGTTGGCCGCTATCGAGCATGGCGTGGATAAAATCCGTATCAATCCGGGCAATATCGGAAGCCGGGAACGGGTGCAGGCCGTGGTAGACGCCGCGAAGGAGCGTGAGATTCCTATCCGCGTGGGCGTCAACAGCGGTTCCCTGGAGAAGGAGCTGGTGGAAAAATATCACGGCGTAACCGCAGAGGGAATCGTGGAGAGCGCCCTGGATAAGGTCCACAGTATTGAGGATATGGGCTATGATAACCTGGTCATCAGTATCAAGTCCTCCGATGTAATGATGTGCGCAAAAGCCCATGAGCTGATTTCCACAAAAACCAATTATCCGCTCCATGTGGGAATCACCGAGTCCGGAACCCTGTACTCCGGCAATATCAAGTCTGCGGTAGGCCTGGGAATCATTCTCTATCAGGGCATTGGCGATACCATTCGCGTATCCCTGACCGGAGATCCCCTGGAGGAGATTCGTTCCGCAAAGCGCATTTTGAAGACGCTGGGGTTGCGAAAGGGCGGTATCGAGGTGGTATCCTGTCCGACCTGCGGAAGAACCCAGATCGATCTCATCGGCCTGGCCAATCAGGTAGAGCGGATGGTAGAGGATATTCCGTTAAATGATATCAAGGTAGCCGTCATGGGCTGTGTGGTCAACGGACCGGGCGAGGCCAAGGAGGCTGATATCGGAATCGCAGGCGGCAAGGGAACCGGTATGCTGATTAAAAAGGGCGAAATTGTCCGGAGAATGCCGGAGAACGAGCTGCTTGGCGCATTACGGGAAGAGCTGCTGCACTGGAATGAGAATTAGGGAGAGATAACATGCAGAAGATGTTCGCGGAGGTATTTCCGCCCCTGCACGTGGAGAAGGGTCTGTCCGATCTTCTGGAGCAGGTGCGGGTGGAGAAGGTGACCTCCAACCGGGCAAAAAATTTCATAAGAGTGTATCTTGTGAGCGGAAAGCTGATCCATAAGGAGCAGCTTTTTCAGCTTGAAAAGACATTGAAGAAGCAGCTGTTCGGCGCGGCGGATATCACGGTGAAGGTTCTGGAGCGCTACGAGCTGTCGGAACAATATACGCCGGAAAAGCTGATGGAGCTCTATAAGGACAGTATCCTGTTTGAGCTGCGTCATTACAGTATGCTGGAATACAACCTGTTCCGGGGGGCGAAAATCGATTTCCCGGAAAACCGGGTCATGAAGCTGGAAATGCAGAAAACGACCCTGGGAGAGGACGCGGCCGACGAGCTTATCCGCATTCTCTACAAGATTTTCACGGAACGCTGTGGATTAGACGTGAAGATTCAGGTGGAGTTTGTGGATAAAAAGGAAGAAAAGAAGAAGCGGACCGGCCGGGCAGATGTGGAGAAGCAGGCAGAGGCCCTGAACGCGGCCATGTGGGCGGCGAAGCAGGCAGCCGACGCGGCGGGCGGAGCAGAGGAGCAGGAGGCAGAAGGAGCGGCTGCAGCCGGTGCTAAGGCAGAGAAGAAGCCCGCGGCCAAAGCAGAAGGAAAAAAGAACTTCGGCAATTTTGGCAAGAGCGAGTATGCTTACGGCAAGACCCTGCGAAGCGGCGGAGGCTTCCGGAGCCGCGGCAATTCTAATAATCCCGACGTGCTCTATGGACGTGATTTCGACGACAGCGAGCTGACCGATCTGGTGCAGGTGATCGGAGAGATGGGCGAGGTAGTGATCCACGGTCAGGTGACCGGCTGGGACGAGCGGGAGATCCGCGGGGAAAAGACCATTGTGACCATTACCGTGACGGATTATACGGATACGATCCGGATTAAGATTTTTGAGAAAAACGACGAGATGGAAGCCTTCCGGGAGAAGGTGAAAAAGGGATCCTTTATCAAGCTGAAGGGTCTGACTGCCATGGACCGTTTTGACAACGAGCTGACCATCAGCTCCGTGGTGGGAATTAAAAAGTCTTCGGATTTCCGGACGCCCCGGACGGACAACAGCGAGCTGAAGCGGGTGGAGCTCCATTGTCATACGAAAATGAGCGATATGGACGGCGTCTCCGATGTGAAAAGTATCATCGAACGGGCCAAAGCCTGGGGGCATACGGCTATCGCGGTGACGGATCACGGCGTGGTGCAGGCTTACCCAGAGGCCAGTCACAGTCTGGGCAAGGGCGATCCCTTTAAAATAATCTATGGCGTGGAAGGCTATCTGGTCGACGACCTGAAGGATATCGTCACCGACGCGGCAGGACAGAGCCTGGACGACGTCTACGTGGTGTTTGATATCGAGACGACAGGCTTTTCCGCGGAAAATGACCGGATCATTGAGATTGGCGCGGTGCGGGTGGAAAAGGGAGAAATCACCGACCGATTCAGCGTATTTGTCAATCCCCAGGTGCCGATTCCCTTTGAAATCGAGAAGCTGACCGGAATCAGCGACGAGATGGTGCTGGGAGAGCCCACTATAGAGGAGATATTACCCCGGTTCCTGGAATTCTGCAGGGGAGCCGTCATGGTGGCCCACAATGCGGGCTTTGATATGAGCTTTATCCGCAAAAACAGCGAGCGGCAGGGACTGCCCTGTGAATTTACGGTGGTGGATACGGTGGCCCTGGCCCGGATTCTGCTGCCCCAGCTGAACCGTTATAAGCTGGATCATGTGGCCAAGGCCCTGAATGTATCCTTGGAAAATCATCACCGGGCCGTGGACGACGCAGGCTGTACAGCGGAAATTTTTGTAAAATTCGTGCAGATGCTGAAGGAGCGGGACGTCTTTGACCTGAATGGCGTCAATCAGATGAGCAGTCTGGACGGGGAGGCCATTAAGAAGCTGCCCTCCCACCATGTAATTATTCTGGCGAAAAATGAGATTGGCCGGGTGAATCTGTACCGGATGGTGTCCTGGTCTCATATGGATTATTTTGCCCGGGTGCCGAGAATCCCCAAAAGCGTGCTCCAGAAGCACCGGGAGGGACTGATCGTAGGATCCGCCTGCGAGGCCGGAGAACTCTATCAGGCTCTGGTCCGTTCCGCGCCCGATGAGGAAATCGCAAGGCTGGTGAATTTCTATGACTATCTGGAAATCCAGCCCCTGGGTAACAATGAATTTATGCTGCGGGGAGAACGCCCCACCTTTGAGTCCCGGGAGGATCTGATCCGTCTGAATAAAAAGATCGTGTCGCTGGGCGAACAGTTTCACAAGCCTGTGGTGGCTACCTGCGACGTACATTTCCTGAATCCGGAGGACGAGGTCTACCGCCGGATTATCATGGCCGGAAAGGGCTTTAAGGACGCGGACGATCAGGCGCCGCTGTATCTTCGGACCACCGAGGAAATGCTGGCGGAATTTGAGTATCTGGGAAGCGACAAGGCAGAAGAGGTAGTTATCACTAACACCAATAAGATTGCGGATATGATTGAACGGATATCCCCGGTGCGCCCGGATAAGTGTCCGCCGGTCATTGAAAATTCCGACCAGACCCTTCGTGATATCTGTTATGAGAAGGCCCATTCCATCTACGGGGAGGAGCTGCCTCCCGTGGTAACGGAGCGCCTGGAGAAGGAGCTTCATTCCATTATCTCCAACGGCTTTGCGGTTATGTATATCATTGCCCAGAAGCTGGTGTGGAAATCCAATGCGGACGGTTATCTGGTAGGCTCCCGTGGTTCCGTAGGCTCCTCCTTCGTAGCCACCATGGCCGGAATTACCGAGGTCAATCCGCTGCCGCCCCATTACTATTGTCCCTCCTGCCATTACAGCGATTTTGAGTCGGAGGAGGTGCGGAAATACGCGGGCGCGGCCGGCTGCGACATGCCGGACAAGGCCTGTCCGGTCTGCGGAGGTCCCCTGAAGAAGGAGGGCTTCGATATTCCCTTTGAGACCTTCCTGGGC
>CAKRTY010000056.1 GCA_934402125.1 uncultured Anaerosacchariphilus sp.
TCCTTCCTCTTCCTTTGCCCAGCCGTAAGCATATGTTACAGCCTTATTCCAGCCGCGGATGCGGCTTTCTCTCTCGGAAGCTTCTATCTCTGGTTCAAAGATTTTATCAATGGCCCAGTTCTTGATGACGTCTTCCTTGCTGTCCCAGTAGCCGACCGCAAGACCTGCAAGATATGCCGCGCCCATGGCGGTTGTCTCTACACACCGGGGACGGTTTACCGGTGCGTTGATGATGTCAGCCTGTGTCTGCATTAGGAAGTCGTTGGCGCTTGCGCCGCCGTCTACCTTAAGAGCTGCCAGCTCGATTCCGGAATCCGCCTTCATAGCCGTGAGAACATCATTTACCTGATAGGCCAGGGATTCCAGGGTTGCGCGGATGATATGGCATTTATTTACGCCGCGGGTAATGCCTACGATGGTTCCGCGGGCGTACTGATCCCAGTGAGGAGCGCCGAGACCGGTAAAGGCAGGTACCACATAGCAGCCGTTGGTATCCTTAACCTTTTTGGCCATATATTCAGAATCCGATGCAGAGTCAATCAGTCTTAATTCATCGCGGAGCCACTGGATGGCGGCACCTGCAACAAAGATGGAACCCTCCAGCGCGTAGTTTACTTTGCCGTCCAGTCCCCAGGCGATGGTGGTTACCAGTCCGTTTTTGGAAAAAATAGGTTTTTCGCCGGTATTCATCAGCATAAAGCAGCCGGTTCCGTAAGTATTCTTTGCCTCGCCGGGATGGAAGCAGGTCTGTCCGAATAATGCGGATTGCTGGTCACCGGCAGCGCCCGCAATGGGGATAGCTCCGCCCAGATAGGAGGGATCGCTGTGACCGTAAACGCAACTGGAGGGCTTCGGCTCAGGAAGCATGCATTTGGGTATATTCAGCTCGGCGAGAATCTCATCGTCCCACTGCAGGGTGTTGATGTTGAACAGCATGGTGCGGGAGGCGTTGGAATAGTCCGTTACATGTACGGCGCCCTTTGTGAGCTTCCAGATAAGCCAGGTCTCAACGGTTCCGAATAACAGCTCGCCCTTTTCTGCCCGTTCTCTGGCACCCTCCACGTGGTCAAGCAGCCATTTTACCTTGGTGCCGGAGAAATAAGCATCGATAACCAGTCCGGTTTTCTCCCGGAATTTGTCAGTCAGACCCTTCTTCTTCAGGCTGTCGCAGTATTCTGAGGTTCTGCGGCACTGCCATACAATCGCGTGATGAATCGGTTCACCGGTATTCTTATCCCATACAATCGTCGTTTCACGCTGATTGGTAATACCGATGGCTGCGATATCCTCTGCCGTCGCGCCAATCATGTTCATTGCTTCGACTGCGACGCCGAGCATGCTCGCCCAGATTTCATCTGCGTCATGCTCAACCCAGCCCGGTTTCGGGAAATACTGGGTGAATTCTCTCTGTGCTACGCTGCACATCGCTCCCTTTTCGTTGAACAGGATACAGCGATTGCTGGTGGTTCCCGCGTCCAGTGCCATTACATACTTTGCCATACCGTTTTCCTCCTTAAAAATAAAAGGAGCGCATAAAATAATAGCCGGTTATCAGCTATCACGCCTTGCTCTCCTATCACAACTTCTCTGTTCGGTTAATGCAAGTATAGCATGACCTGCTATTCTTATCAATAAAAAATGGAAATATCTTTTTTGGAGAATCCCCTGTCGGAAACTGTGAAAACATGATACAATCATAAAAGAATGAAACAGGAGAGTCGTATTTATGGAAGAACAACAGACCCCTCATAAGCGCCGGGTGCGTTATAAGGGAAAATACCCAAAGAAATTTGAGGAAAAATACAAGGAGCTCCAGCCGGAAAAATATCAGGATACGGTGGAGCATGTGATTCAGAAGGGCAATACGCCTGCGGGCATGCACATTTCGATTATGGTAGACGAGATTCTGGATTTCCTGAAGATTCAGCCTGGCGAGACAGGCTTTGACGCCACCTTGGGTTATGGCGGCCATACAAAGGCTATGCTTCAGTGCCTGCAGGGGCAGGGACATCTGTATGCCACAGATGTGGATCCGGAGGAATCCGCCAGAACGAAAAAGCGCCTGGAGGATCAGGGCTACGGCGAGGATATCCTGACTATTAAATTGCAGAACTTCTGCACCATCGATGAAATCGCCAAAGAAGTGGGCGGCTTTGATTTTGTGCTGGCGGATCTGGGCGTTTCATCTATGCAGATTGATAATCCGAAGCGGGGCTTCTCCTTTAAGGTGGACGGACCGCTGGATCTGCGTCTGAATCAGCAGAAGGGAATCAGCGCAGCGGAGCGTCTGGATACCATTGGACGGGACGAGCTGGCAGGTATGCTCTATGAAAATTCCGATGAGCCCTATGCGGAAGAGCTGGCCAAAGCCATCACCGATGAAATCCGCCGGGGCAACCGGGTGGATACCACCACAAGGCTCCGGGAAATCATAGAAAAGACGCTGGATTTCCTGCCGGAAAAGGAAAAGAAGGAGACGGTTAAGAAAACCTGTCAGCGGGTATTTCAGGCTCTCCGTATCGATGTAAATCAGGAATTTGAGGTGCTTTACGAATTCATGGAGAAGCTGCCGGGGGCGTTGAAGCCGGGAGGCCGGGCCGCGATTCTGACCTTCCATTCCGGCGAGGATAAGCTGGTGAAGGCAGCTATGAAGGAAGGATACCGTTCCGGTATCTACAGCAGCTATTCCAAGGACGTGGTGCGCCCGTCCGCGGAGGAATGTGTACGAAACCCGAGATCCCGCTCCACGAAAATGCGTTGGGCGATCCGGGCAGAGGAATAAATGAGAGATAAGAATAAGGGAGGATTTTATCATGAAAATCGCAGTAACCTATGACAACGGAAATGTATTCCAGCATTTTGGAAAGACCGAGTCTTTCAAGGTATATGAGGTAGAGAACAACCAGGTAGTGAAAAGCGAGGTCATCGGATCCAACGGAACCGGTCACGGCGCTCTGGCAGGACTTCTGGCAGATCAGGGCATCGACGTTCTGATTTGCGGCGGGATCGGCGGAGGCGCCCAGGCGGCTCTTGCAGAGGCAGGCGTAGAGCTGTGCTCCGGTGCGGAGGGCGACACGGACGCAGCCGTAGAGGCTTATCTGAAGGGAGAACTGACAAGCGCGGGAGCTACCTGCGATCATCACGATCACGAGGAAGGCCATTCCTGCGGCGGAAGCTGTGGAAGCTCCTGCGGAGGCGGCTGCGGACAGCCCCAGCTTACCGGACGGAATGTGGGAAAGACCTGCAGAACCCATTATAAGGGAACCTTCAACGACGGAACCCAGTTTGATTCTTCTTATGATCGGGGAGAGCCCCTGGAGTTTATCTGCGGCGCGGGCCAGATGATTCGCGGCTTCGACGCGGCTGTGGCTGACATGGAAGTGGGTCAGGTGGTAGACATTCACCTGATGCCGGAGGAAGCCTACGGTATGCCGAATCCGGACGCTATTTTCACACTGGAAATCGCGCAGCTTCCGGGCTCTGAGGAGCTTCAGGTGGGTCAGGGCGTATATCTGACCAATCAGTTCGGCCAGCCCTTCCCGGTAAAGGTAACTGCAAAGGACGAGAAGACCATCACCTTCGACGCCAACCATGAGATGGCAGGCAAGGAGCTGAATTTCAAAATTGAACTGGTGGAAGTAAAATAAACACGCAAAAAAAGGGAGCGCAGGCTCCCTTTTTGCTTGCTCTATAGGAAATCTGCAGAGCAGGATTCTATTTTAAAACTTTATTACTTCCAGGGGAAGGTGGCAATTCCGTAGATGTAGATAATTGCTACGATACCCGGCAGTACAAACCGGAAGATAGGCTTCATCCAGCTCTGGATTTTCAGACCGGATCCGGTGTTGGCCTCCCGGATAAAGTTGTCCCAGCCCCAGCCGATACGGTTACAGCAGAACAGGGCCAGTACAAGGGAGCCCAACGGAAGAATATTGGTGGAGACGATAAAATCCCAGAAATCCAGCCAGGTGGTACCTGCGGAGAAGGGTTGGAAATGAAGCACACTGAAGCCCAGTGCGGTAGTCAGAGCCAGAACAAAGACACCTGTTCCGCAGATCAGGCTTCCCTTGCGGCGGGACCAGCCGGTCAGCTCCCGGATCATGGCAAGAATATTTTCACAGACGCCCAGCACCGTGGACATGGCGGCGAAAATCATGAACAGGAAGAACAGAGTTCCCCACAGATGTCCGCCGGACATATGGTTAAATACCGCGGCCATGGTGTCAAAGAGCAGGCTGGGGCCGGCGTTGACCTCCAGTCCGTAGGTGAAGCAGGCAGGGAAAATGATGATACCTGCCAGGACAGCCACCAGAGTATCCAGAAAAATAACGTGGACAGCTTCTCCCATCAGAGAACGTTCCTTTCCGATGTAGCTGCCGAAAATCGCCATTCCGCCCATTCCGGTAGAAAGGGAGAAGAAGGCCTGGTTCATGGCAGCCACGATAACCGTACCGTCAATTTTGGAGAAGTCCGGTTTCAGGTAAAAGCTCATACCTTCCCCGGCCCCTCCCAGAAGGAGACTGTGTACAGCCAGAATCAGCATGAGAACCAGCAGCGCGGACATGATGATTTTGGAAATCCGTTCCAGACCGCCCTGCAGGTCAAAGGAAAGAATGACAAAAGCCACGACTACCGTAACCAGAAGAAAGGTTACGTTGATAGCCGGATTGGCGATCATGGGCGCAAAGCCCAGGGATGCGCTCTGTCCGGTCAGAAATTTGCAGAAATAATAAATGATCCAGCCACAGACTACGGTGTAGAAGGCCATCAGGGCCAGATTGCCCAGAAGACAGATCCAGCCGAAGCCGCTCCATTTCTGGCCGGGCTTCTGAAGCTTCCGATACATATAGAGAGGGCTTGTCTGAGCCGCTCTTCCGATGGAAAACTCCAGGGTCAGAGCGGGAATGCCCAGGATAATCAGGCAGAGAAGATAGACTACCATAAAGCTGCCGCCGCCGTTCTGGCCGCAGAGCCACGGGAATTTCCACACATTTCCGCAGCCGATGGCACAGCCGGCGGAAAGCATAATGAAGCCCAGACGGCTTCCCAGTTGTTCACGTTTCATAAGTAAAACCTCCATTAAAAGATAGCTTTTATCATCATATCACAATCTGATAAGATAAGAAACCATATTTGTAAAATAAGTGGTCTCATGATACACTAACGAAAAGAAAGAGAAGGAAATGGAACATTATGACAGAGAAAAAAGGAATCGCCTATTATCATCTTCCGGGCTTGTTTGAATTCTATGAGCTGTACCGGTTGTTTCTTCCCCTGTTTCGGGAACACCGGGAATGGTTTTACGACTGGTGTGACATCGGTTCTATTTATGGGGCTCCGGCGGACTGTATCTGGGGCGGCGGCCGTACAGGAAATGGATATGTGGAAGCCCGGGAAGTGCTTGCGCTCACGGAGGAGTATGGGATTTCAGCCCGGCTGACCTTCAGCAATTCCCTGCTTCGTCCGGAGCACCTTTCCGATAAAAAATGCAATGCGCTCTGTGCCATATTTGAGCGAAACGGAGCAGTGCAAAACGGCGTCATTATCCATTCAGATTTGCTGCTCAATTATTTAAAGAAGACTTGTCCGGGACTTTATTTTGTATCTTCCACGACAAAGGTTCTGACAGATTTTCGAGAGTGTCATAAAGAAATCCATAGAGAAGATTTTCACTATGTAGTACCGGATTTCCGCCTGAATAAGGCGCTGGATAAATGGGATACATTATCACAATCAGAGAAAGACAAAGTCGAATTCCTCTGCAATGAATGCTGCTGGTTCGGCTGTCAGGACAGAAAAAGCTGCTACGAGGCTGTAAGTAGGAAAAATCTGGGAGAATTCAGAGCGGAGCACAGCTGTCGGGCTCCCGGCGGCGGTGACGGCTACCGTTTTTCCAGGGCCATGGAAAATCCGGGCTTTATCGGGATAGACGAGATTCGGAACCGGTATCTGCCCATGGGCTTTTCCCAGTTTAAAATCGAAGGACGGGGGCTGGGAAGCGCCCTGATTCTGGAATTTCTGCTCTATTATATGACAAAGCCGGAATACCAGCTTTTAGTGAGAGAGGAAATTTATCTGGATAATATGCTGGATCTTTTTTAAAGGAAATTCTGTTTCAATCAAAAGGTCAGAAAGATATACGCTTTGATTTCCGCCTGGAAAAGAGCGCGGAGCAGTACCGGATTCCAGATCGGAATCTGCAGATTGCAGAGTTATTGAGACAGGCGTAAAATAGAAAGACAAAAGAGGGTTTGCATGGATACATTTGTGATGCTGGAGGAACTGCTGGAGCAGGATCAGTTTGAATTGCTTCCGTCGAAGGACGGAGAGACGGAACTGCGTCTGGTTTATCTAATGAACGACGCGGTGGAGAGCTTTCTGATATTTCGTGAGGCGGCGCTGACTGGCCATTATCTGGCGGAATATGAGGGCGCGTTGACCTGGTCCATCAGCCGGGACGCGACCAGGTACGTGCTGGTGGTTCGGCAGGGCGATAATGTAGTGACCTTGCTGTTTGAAAATCTGGAATTGGAAGTGCATCTCTACAATTATGGGGAAATCGCCCATTTCTGGGTGCCGGGGTATGAGTATTTGCGCCAGCTGGAATACCGGATAGCGATTCTCCGGGATAAATGTGAATATCTGGGTCTGGAATACTGTACGGAGGAGGAGGGGAAGCTGGCTCATTTGGCCTATTTCCCGCCGCTGAATTATTGCTGTTATCCTGCAGTTCCGGAGAAATACATCGTGCCGATTCCGGATCCCTGGAACCCTTCGGAGGACGCACTGGAGGTCATGGAGGAGCTGGCGCGGGAGTGCGGCAATAAAAAGCTGGGCCGAAGACTGGCCTTGTACCGGAAGCATCCATGGCCTTTTCTGGCTAAACAGATTGCGGCCATGCTCCATCGAACAGACGGTGCAGATGTGATAGATTTGTTGACCCGGCGGTTGCAAGAAGCGGTGAGGGATTATCCCAGGCGTTCGTTTGGCAAAGAAGCTGATAACATGGTAAGACATCTGGAACAGCAGGCCGAAGAGCGTCGGCAGGAGCTGGCCAGTCAGGGCATCCGCGCAGAGGTGCTGCGCGAGGAACCCTTTACCACCGCGCAGGATAATCTGGAATTCCATGTATATCTGATGATCTGGGAGACCAGAGGACGGGATCGCCAGGTGCGGATTGAGACGATAAATTTAGAAAGAGAAGGAAAAGAGCATCGATGAAAAAATACACCCCCAGAATTTTTAATATTGCATGGATATCCACATTGGCAATCAGCCCGTTGCTACGGAAAGCTGGCTGGCTGAATCCGTGGTGGATTCTGTTATTGACGCTAGGTCTGATTTTTATCTGTGTTAAACCGGGTTTTTATATGGACGCTCTGCACTCCCGGCGGCTTCGGACCTGTCAAAACGGTGTAGAGCTTATCGAGTTGTTCCTGACTACCTGCGTGTTGGCCGGTGGATTTTGGCTGGCAACATTTATAGGCTGGACACTGCCGCAGGTGAGAGCGGAGGCGGACTGGAAATTCTGGCTTGGATCGGCGGCAATTCTGATTCTGGTGGAAGCTGTGGTGTTCTGGAGCGGTATTTTGCGGATTTATCTGTCTTCGGCACAGATTGGGATAAAATGGCGTGTCATCGGTATCGTCTGCGGTATGATTCCGGTGGTGCATCTTATCGTCCTTGGCAGGCTGGTGCGGCTGGCAGCCCAGGAGGTGCAGTTTGAAAATGAGAAACTGGTGTTGGACGAAAAACGGGCGGCGGAGCAGGCCTGCGCGACAAAATATCCGATTTTGATGGTGCATGGCGTCTTTTTCCGGGACTTCCGCTACCTGAATTACTGGGGACGGATCCCAGGAGAGCTTACGAAGAACGGAGCAGTCATTTACTATGGAAATCATCAGTCGGCAGCTTCTGTGGCCGATTCGGGAGCGGAGATTGCGGCCCGGATTCGGGAAGTGCTTCGGGAGACCGGGAGTGAGAAGGTAAATATTATCGCCCATTCCAAGGGCGGTCTGGACAGCCGTTACGCTATCTCCCGGCTTCAAATGGCTCCTTACGTAGCATCTCTGACTACCATCAACACGCCTCACCGGGGCTGCGAATTCGCGGATTATCTGCTGAATCTGATACCGGAGAAGCAGAAAAACGCTGTGGCAGCGGCTTACAATGCCACATTGAAAAAGCTGGGTGATGACAATCCGGATTTCCTGGAGGCCGTGGGTGATCTGACCGCCAGTGCCTG
>CAKRTY010000057.1 GCA_934402125.1 uncultured Anaerosacchariphilus sp.
GAGTGTAAGCTCCTTCTGATAAACTGCGGAGCAGTTATTCGGTTATGAGCAAGTAGCGAAGCGGATTGCGAATATCCTCTTAATAATAGAGGACAACCGGCGTACCCTTTTCCATATTGGCATATACCTGCGCCATAGCCGCAGGCGGCGTATTGACACAGCCATGGGAGCCGTTGGTCAGATAGACCTCTCCGCCAAACTGGGAGCGCCAGTAGGCGTCATGGATTCCATAATTGCCGTAAAAAGGCATCCAGTAATTAACCGGAGTCCGGTAATTGTCGCCCTTCAGCACCGCATTGCGGGTCTTATACTGAATAGCCGCCACGATAGACGGCGTATTATAGCCGCGGCTGATATTGCCGGTTACCACGTCCGTGTCCACAACCAGCGCGCCGTTTTTGTAGCACCACATATGCTGGGCTCCCATGTCCACCTCAATGTAGGTGTTGCCGATGTCGCCGTTGGGACCGTCCCAGGTATTGGCCGTATGGCTGTAGGCCGGCTCCTTTGTGACCGTCTCGCCATTTTCTATGGAAGCAAGGAGCGCGGCGCTCTCAGCTTCCTTGTCGATCTGCCAGCCATAGTTACCGCCCTTGACGGTAATGGTTCCTCTCAGGGTACTGTTGAAGGTATGGGACTGCTTGTAGGTATCGCGCTCTTTGGCCAGGGCGGTCACCCAGTCTGTCACAGCCTCCTCCGACAGGGACGCCTTATCCGTATCTTCATCGATGGTAATAAAACCGCTGATGACGGATCGGTCTACCACCTCGGTCTGCTTTCCGAAGGTATAGGTGACGGAAGCGCCAAGCCACTGATCGAGCTGCGCAGTCAGAGAAGTAATCTCCTCGGATTCCGTGGTGATCTCCGGCTCCACATAACAACCTGCCTCGTCCAGATTGAGGTCCTCAATCAGACTTTCGGATGCAATGCGAAGCTGATCGCTTACAGATTCCCGATCAAGCTCTGCGCCCTGCTCCTCCTTATGTAAGTCGTAGCCGTCCTCTGTCATTTCCACCCAGGCATTTTCCGGGGAAGCGCCCTTTTTCATGCAGGAATCCACCGCTGCGTCAAAGGCGTCCTCATCGTAGCTAATCTCAGGCCCAATCTGGTACAGATCGCTCTGCCAGAACATTCTGGGCCACAGAAAACCGTTCTGCTTCCGCTTCAACGTCCGGACTGTATCGCCCTCGGAGAAGTTCATGCCAAGCTCCACCGGAGTCAGGGTAACGGTGTCGCCACCCCGCTCCGTAACTGTCAATGTGTAAGCATTTGCCTGGGAAAGCAGCAGCTCGTTCACCTGTTTCACCGTATACAGATCCGCGTTCACTCCGTTGACCTCAGTACCCGTGAAGAAATGTTCCATAAAGTAAATAGAAACTCCCACATAGGCTACCACAAGAACGATCAATACCCAGAGATACCAGCGTATCCGTTTTATTACCGCTATCATTTTTTTACTTTTTACTCCACTCGTTTTTTTGATGTCTTATTTCTGATTTAAATCGTCCGCGTCGAAGGTATCCTCCAGCGGAGCTCCCGGAGACATCATCGGGAACACCTTATCATCACTGTCGATGACACACTCCAGAACCACCGGACGGCCAAGGGAAATGGCCTTTTCCAGAGCCGGAGCGACTTCTTCTTTCTTTGTCACACGCATGCCGACTGCGCCCATGGCCTCTGCCAGCTTTACAAAATCCACCTGGTCATCCAGCACCGTCGCGGAATAACGCTGTCCGTAATACAGGGTCTGCCACTGACGTACCATGCCCAGCACATGGTTATTCAGCACTAACTGGATAATCGGTACGTTATAACGGGCCGCTGTAGCAATCTCATTCATATTCATACGGAAGCAGCCGTCGCCCGCCACATTGACAACCGTCTTGTCCGGACGGCCCAGCTTGGCTCCGATACTGGCTCCCAGGCCATAGCCCATGGTTCCCAGACCGCCGGAGGTCAGGAAGGTTCTGGGCTCCTTATACTTATAATACTGGGCAGCCCACATTTGATTCTGGCCCACCTCTGTCGTAATGATGGCGTCGCCCCTGGTAACACGGTACAGTTCCTCTACCACATAGGGGCCGGTCAGACGGTCACCGTCAAACTTCAGCGGATATTGATTCTTCAGGGCCTCTACCTCTGCAGTCCAGGCCTCATGCTTCATTTCCGGCAATCTCTCATTCAGCATTGCCACAACGGACTTCACGTCGCCAATCACACTTCCGCTGACCAGTACGTTCTTATTGATCTCCGCCGGATCCACATCAATCTGCAGAACCTTTGCTTTCTTCGCGAAACGGCTGGTATCTCCGGTCACGCGGTCGCTGAAGCGGGCGCCCAGGGTAATCAGCAGATCGCAGTGGGCTACGCCGAAGTTGGACGCCTTGGTTCCATGCATACCCAGCATACCGGTATACAGCGGATCGGTGCCGTCAAACGCGCCTTTTCCCATGAGAGAATCACAGACCGGAGCCTGGATCTTATGAGCCAGCTCGTTAATCTCCTCCGAAGCGCCGGAGATGACGGAACCGCCGCCTACGAAGATAAAGGGGCGCTCTGCTTCCCGGATCATCTCCAGGGCCTTCTCCAGATCCTCTTCCCGAATCGTCTCCGTGACACGCTCCGGCAGCTGCGGCTTCTGATACTCATACTCTGTCTTGTCTGCCGTAGCATTCTTGGTGATATCCACCAGCACCGGGCCGGGACGGCCGCTTCTGGCGATATCAAAGGCTCTGCGGAGAGCCGGAGCTAGTGCTTCCACGTCCTTGATGATAAAATTATGCTTGGTAATCGGCATGGTGATACCAGAGATATCTACCTCCTGAAAGGAGTCCCTTCCCAGCATTCCCTTGCCTACATTACAGGTGATGGCTACCATGGGAACGGAATCCATATAAGCGGTAGCAATACCCGTAACCAGGTTGGTGGCGCCCGGACCTGAGGTAGCCAGACATACGCCTACCTTGCCTGTGGCTCTGGCATAGCCGTCTGCCGCATGGGACGCTCCCTGCTCATGAGAGGTCAGGATATGACGAATCTCATCACTGTGCTTATATAATTCATCGTATACGTTCAGAATGGCTCCTCCCGGGTAACCGAATACGGTATCTACACCCTGCTCTTTGAGACATTCTACTAAAATCTGTGATCCTGTAAGCTGCATATTGCTCTCCCCTTTTCTCTATTCTTTCTTCACAGGAATTCTGCCTGCGTATTCTTTCTATGCTCTGGATTATTTTTCCAGAATTGCGCCTCTGTTTCCAGAGGTCACCATCTTGGCGTAGCGCGCCAGATATCCGGTGGTTACCCGGGGCTCTCGGGGCTGCCATTTTGCTTTCCGCTCTGCCAGCACCTCGTCGGAAACCAGAACCTCCAGCCTGTTATTCGGAATATCGATGAGAATCCGATCTCCCTCCTCTACCAGGGCGATAGGGCCGCCCACTGCCGCCTCAGGCGACACATGTCCGATGGAAGCTCCTCTGGAGGCTCCGCTGAAACGGCCGTCGGTAATCAGGGCTACGGTAGATCCCAGGCCCATGCCTGCGATGGCAGAGGTGGGGTTCAGCATCTCTCTCATGCCCGGTCCGCCCTTTGGTCCCTCGTAACGGATCACAACCACATCGCCTGCCACGATTTTTCCGCCCTTGATGGCTGCGATTGCGTCTTCCTCGCAGTCAAATACCCGGGCCGGGCCCTCATGTACCATCATCTCCGGAACCACGGCGGAACGCTTTACAACGCCCGTATCCGGAGCCAGATTTCCCTTCAGGACGGCGATACCGCCGATCTCGCTGTAGGGATTGTCAATGGGGCGGATGACTTCCGGATTCCGGTTGATACAGCCTGCAATGTTCTCACCGACGGTCTTGCCGGTTACGGTAATCAGATCTGTGTTCAACAGGTTCTTCTTATTTAACTCGTTCATAACTGCGTAGACGCCGCCTGCCTCGTTCAGATCCTCCATATAGGTGGGGCCTGCCGGAGCCAGATGGCACAGGTTCGGCGTTCTGGCGCTCATCTCGTTGGCAATCTCCATGTTCAGATCCACATCTGCTTCATGGGCGATTGCCGGCAGGTGCAGCATACTGTTGGTGGAGCAGCCGAGAGCCATATCCACGGTCAGGGCATTCAGGAATGCCTCCTTGGTCATAATATCGCGGGGACGGATATTCTTCTTCCACAGCTCCATAACCTGCATGCCGGCATGCTTTGCCAGCTTGATCCGCTCGGAGTAGACAGCCGGGATGGTTCCGTTGCCCGGAAGTCCCATGCCCAGAGCCTCGGTCAGGCAGTTCATGCTGTTGGCGGTATACATACCGGAGCAGGAGCCACAGGTCGGACATACCTTCGCCTCGAATTCCTTTACGTCCTCCTCGGTCATAGTGCCCGCCGCGTAGGAGCCTACTGCCTCGAACATGCTGGAAAGACTTCTCTTCTGTCCATGTACATGGCCCGCCAGCATGGGGCCGCCGCTGACGAAGATCGTCGGCACATTGATCCGCGCTGCCGCCATCAGAAGTCCCGGCACGTTCTTGTCACAGTTGGGAACCATAACCAGGGCGTCGAACTGATGGGCCATGGCCATACATTCGGTGGAATCCGCAATCAGATCCCGGGTAACCAGGGAATACTTCATTCCCACATGTCCCATAGCGATACCGTCGCAGACCGCGATCGCCGGAAATACAATCGGAGTTCCGCCGCCCATGGCTACGCCAAGCTTTACGGCCTCTACAATCTTATCCAGATTCATGTGGCCCGGTACAATCTCATTGTAGGAGCTGACAATGCCGACCAGCGGCTTTTTCATTTCTTCCTCTGTCAGTCCCAGCGCGTTAAACAAGCTGCGGTGGGGCGCCTGCTGCATTCCCTCTTTTACTGCGTCACTTCTCATATTCGTTCTCCTTTTATCCTGCTATTCTGTCGTTCTTTTCTATACACGCTCTGCAATCAGATCACCCATCTCTGCGGTTCCGACCCTTTTGCAGCCCTCAGACATAATATCGCCGGTGCGCCAGCCCTCCGTCAGCACCTGCTGCACCGCCTGCTCTATGGCGTCTGCCTCCCGGTCCAGATCAAAGCTGTAACGCAGCATCATAGCTGCGGACAGAATCGTGGCAATGGGATTGGCAATATCCTGGCCTGCAATATCCGGCGCGGATCCGCCGCTGGGCTCATAGAGACCAAACCGGGTGTCATTGAGGCTTGCGCTGGCCAGCATTCCGATGGAACCTGTTACCATGCTTGCTTCATCAGAAAGAATATCTCCAAACATATTCTCCGTCAGAATCACGTCAAACTGAGCCGGGTCCTTCACCAGCTGCATGGCGCAGTTGTCTACCAGCATGTGTGTCAGCTCGATCTCCGGATATTCCTTCGCCACTTCCTCCACTACCTTTCTCCAGAGTCTGGAGGAATCCAGTACATTGGCCTTGTCTACGCTGCAGACCTTCTTTCTTCTCTTCCCTGCAATATCAAAGGCGCGTTTTGCGATACGGCGGATTTCCTTTTCATTGTAAGTGAGCGTATCTATGGCTGTCAGCACGCCGTCCACTTCCTTGGTTTCTCTGGCGCCGAAGTAAAGTCCTCCGGTCAGTTCCCGCATAATCATCAGGTCGAAGCCCTTATCACTGATGTCCTTTCGAAGAGGGCAGGCGTCCTGAAGCTCCCGGTAAAGAATTGCCGGCCGCAGGTTGGCGAACAGCCCCAGGGACTTCCGAAGCTTTAAGAGTCCCGCCTCGGGACGTCTGTCTGCCGGAAGCTGATACCAGGGCGAGGTAGCTGCGTTGCCGCCGATGGATCCCATCAGGACGGCGTCGCTGTTCTTGGCGATTTCGATGGTTTCGTCCGTAAGCGGTACGCCGTGTACATCAATGGACGCTCCTCCCATCAGTAAGTCTGTGTAATGAATCTTATGTCCATATTTTTCTGCGATGCGGTCAAGTACCTTTCTTGCCTCCCGCACAACCTCCGGTCCGATACCGTCGCCGGAAATAACTGCCAGGTTTAAGTTCATTTTTTCATCTCCTCTTCAATGCACTGCTTTAATGCATAAAATTCCGTATTAGTAATACTATAGAACAAAAATCGTTTTTTTTCAACTGGGAGATCCATATTTTTTCTGCCGGATCCAAAAATATCCCCCGGAGGGGAACCATGTTCCCCCCGGAGGATATTTTTCTCTTTTTCTTATAAATCCGTTATGCCAGTGTCTCTACCGCGAACAGGGCGTCGCCTGCTTTGATCTCGCCGTCTCCAATCTGACGGATACGCTGGTTGGGCGCAAGTTCCGTGCAGAGAACCGGGGAGCAGAGGGACGGTGCGTGGGCTTTCAGGAAGTCGATATCGATCTTCATGAGAGGATCGCCCTTTTTCACCTTCTGGCCATTTTCTACCAGAACCTCAAAGCCTTCGCCGTTCAGCTTCACGGTGTCGATTCCGATGTGGAGCAGCAGTGCGACTCCGCTGTCGGTCTGGAAGCCGATGGCATGTTTGGTGTCAAATACGAATACAACCTCTCCGTCCTCGGGCGCGCAGATGGTCGCGTCTTCGGGAGTGACAGCCGCGCCGTCTCCCATCATTTTCCCTGCGAAGCCTTCGTCCGGCACATGTTCCAGAGCTGTGGCAAGGCCGGTGATGGGGCTGGAAATGATGGTGGTGGATACAACTGTTTTCTCTGCAGGCGCTGCCGCTTCTGCTACGGTCTCAGTGGAGGAAGCAGGCGCCGCGCTCTCTGTGCTCTCCTCCTCGAAGGTATCCGGCGCGGTTTCCAGATAAGTCTCCAGCTTTGCCTTGATAACGGTTACCTGGGGTCCATAGATAATCTGCACGCCCTGGCCCTTGATGATAATGCCGCGGGAGCCGGTGCTTTTGATCAGTGCTTCATTTACCCGGGAGGAATCTGCCACGGTCAGTCTGAGACGGGTAGCGCAACAGTCTACGCCGGTGATGTTGGCTTTTCCGCCCAGTCCTCTGGTGATGGTCTCGCTCATGGGATCTGCGGAGGAAGCGCCTGCTTCTGACGCATTTTTTCCGTTTTTCGCGTTTACATCTGCTTTTGTATACAGTTTGGTTTCTTCGTTCTCGTCCTCACGGCCCGGAGTCTTGAAGTTGAACTTCTTAATCATAACTGTGAAAATCACATAATACAGGATAAAATAGATGACGCCCACCGGAAGGATCCGCAGCCAGCTGGTTTTCTCATTTCCCTGCAGAATTCCGAACAGGAACAGATCCAGGAAACCGCCGGAGAAGGTCAGACCTACCGCGATGTTCAGCATATGGGCAATCATGTAAGCGGATCCAGCCAGGATAACCTGTACCGCGAACAGGGCCGGAGCTACGAACAGGAAGGAGAACTCCAGGGGCTCTGTGATTCCTGTAAACATACATGCCAGGGCTGCGGACAGAAGAAGGCCGCCCGCCTGCTTTTTCTTTTCCGGCTTCGCGCACCGGTACATAGCCAGGGCTGCGCCCGGAAGTCCGAAGATCATGAAGATAAATTCACCGGAGAAATACCGGGTTGCGTCCGCGCTGAAATGCGCCACATTGGCGGAATCTGCAAGCTGGGCAAAGAAGATATTCTGTCCGCCCTGTACCATCTGTCCTGCCACTTCCATGGTGCCGCCCACTGCGGTCTGCCAGAACGGCATATAAAATACATGATGCAGCCCAAAGGGAATCAGCGCACGCTTCACGATACCGAAAATCAGGGTTCCCACATAACCGCTTCCGGTTACCAGGCCGCCCAGGGCGTAAATACCGCTCTGTACCACGGGCCATACGAAATACATGGCGATACCCACAAACATATATACTACGGTAGAAATAATCGGAACGAAGCGGGAGCCTCCGAAAAAGGACAGGGCGCTGGGCAGCTCTATCATGTGGAATCGGTTGTGCAGAGCCGCCACACCCAGGCCTACGATAATGCCGCCGAACACGCCCATCTGCAGGGACTGGATTCCGCACACGGAGGTGATGGTTCCTTCCAGCACATCGGCAGAAATGCTGCCGTCAGCCAGAATCTCACCGTTTACCTGCAGCATGGCGTTGATGGCAGTATTCATTACGAAGAAGGCAATCAGCGCAGAAAGAGCGGATACCTCTTTTTCCTTGTGGGCCATACCGATGGCTACGCCCACCGCGAAGATCAGCGGCAGTTTGTTGTA
>CAKRTY010000058.1 GCA_934402125.1 uncultured Anaerosacchariphilus sp.
ATATTTTTGATATGTATGATATTCTTAAAAAACTAGAAAAATTAATATTAGAATTTGATGAAGTATTTTCAAAAAGAAAAAGAGAAAAAAATATAGTAGACTTCACAGATATAGAACATTTTGCATTAGAAATATTAGTAAAAAAAGATGAAAATGGAAATGTAATAAAAACAGATGTAGCAAAAAAATATACTGAAAAATTTGAAGAAATAGCAATAGATGAATATCAAGATAGTAACTTAGTACAAGAATATATATTAACATCAGTATCAAGAGGAAATAATATCTTCATGGTAGGAGATGTAAAACAAAGTATATATAGATTTAGACAAGCAATGCCAAGACTTTTCCTTGATAAATACAACAATTATGAAAAAATCGAAATAGATGAAACAGAAAGAAATGTTCCAAAAAATGGAAGAAAATCAAGGAACGCAATCAAAACTGCCCAGAGAATGGCGTATTTGATATGCAGGATAAAGAATCCCACCAGCAGAATCACCGCGACTACGCCCATGATTTTGAACTGAGCCTTGAAGTAGCCGCCCACCGCGCCCTGGAATTTTCCTGTGATAAAGTGCCACTTGGAGCGTACCTCCTCCGGCGTATGCTCTCTTCCCCACTGGAGAATTTTATCCCGCTCCGCGATAAAAAAGTAAGCAGACAAAATGGTGAAAATCACATTGACCAGAATATTCGGTATGTTCTTCGCGATATTTCCAGCCGCCGTCACCGTCGGCACACCGATGGTGCTGATCAGATTGCCCAGGGATTCCGTCAGGCTCTCGACGGTCTGGGCCAGTTTCTCCAGAAGCTCCGGCGGTATCTTCGCCGACAGACCAGCCAGGTTCACACTGGTATCCTGCAGGTCTCCCAGCAGCGCCTCATAGAGCTCCGGCAGAACTCCGATAAAGCCGTAAAGCTCCCGGGCCAGCCAGGAAAGAATTCCGTAGCCGCCCAGCACAATCAAAGCAATGGTTCCGATGATGATTACCATGGAGCTATGTTTCCGCACGATTTTCAAACGCTTCTCCATAAACTTCACCAGCGGGTTGGCAATCATAGCGATGATCCAGCCCACCACGAAGGGCATGAAAAAGATCAGAAACCGCGGTACCAAAAGACAGACCAGCACCACCCCCACAAGAAACAGTACAATGTTGACCAGATTTCTCAAGTACCTTCTGTCCATATCTTTCCCTCTTTTCGATTTTCTGTTCTGTTACGCTTCCGGCAGTTCTGCCTGTTTCTCCGGCTCCAGCGTAATCAGTGTATCAATCAGCGCCCAGATCTCGTCCCGTCCCTGCTTGGTATCCGCGGAAAAGGGCAGAATCTGCGTACCCGGCTTTACCTGCAGCCCGGTGCGGATAAGCTTCAGCTGCTTCTGAATCTGGCTGCGCTTAATCTTATCCAGCTTGGTGGCAATGATGATCGGGTCATAGCCGTTCCAGACAATCCACTCATACATGCGCTTATCATTTTCCGAGGGCTCATGGCGGATATCAATCAACAGAAAGACCGCCTTAAGCTGCTTAGATCCATGAAGATACCGCTCAATGAGCTTGCCCCATTTCTCGCGAATCTCCTGGGTCACCTTCGCATAGCCGTAACCGGGCAGATCCACCAGGTACATGGCCTGATTTACGTTATAAAAGTTAATGGTCTGGGTTTTTCCCGGCTGGGCCGAGGTCCGAGCCAGAGCCTTGCGGTTTAAGAGTCCGTTGATCAGGGAGGATTTCCCCACGTTGGACTTGCCCGCGAAAGCGATCTCCGGCAGTTCATTTTCCGGGAGGCGGCTGGTGATACCGCAGACCGTCTCCAGACTTACATTTTTAATAATCATTTCATTTCTCCGTTATCTCACGCTTTTCCGTGAAACGCTGTTTTCAATACGTCTTCCATCTGCTCCGCATAGACGAGCTGCAGCCCCTTCTTAATCTCCGGGGAAATCTCTTCCACATCCCGACGGTTCTTCTCCGGCACAATAACGGTCCGGATTCCGGCGCTTTTGGCTGCCAGAAGCTTCTCCTTCAGGCCGCCGATGGGAAGTACCCGGCCTCGCAGGGTAATCTCTCCGGTCATGGCTACATGGGCGTAGACCGGAATGCCTGTTATCGCGGATAACATCGCAGTCGCCATGGTGATACCTGCGGACGGACCGTCTTTGGGTACCGCTCCCTCCGGTATGTGGATATGTATATCATGCTCCTGGAAGAAGGCTTTGTCAATCCCGTAGCTTCCGCTGACAGAACGGATATAACTTAAACCGGTCCGGGCGGATTCCTTCATCACATCTCCCAGCTGGCCGGTCAGGGATATCTCGCCCTTTCCGGGCATGATGTTGACCTCAATCTGCAGGGTGTCGCCGCCTACGCTGGTCCAGGCCAGTCCCCGGACGATACCGATCTCGTCGTTCTCATTTGCCATATCATAATGGTAGCGGGGCTTGCCCAGATATTTTTCCAGATTGCTTTCTGTGAGCCGGACACACGTTTTCTTCTGCTCCAGAATCTCCCGGGCCGCTTTCCGGCAAACCTCGCCGATTTTCCGCTCCAGCTGGCGCACGCCCGCCTCCCGGGTATAGCTGTGAATCAGAGTCTCCAGTGCCTTCGGACTGATGGTGAGCTGTCCCTCTTTCAGACCGTTCTTTTCCATCTGCTTGCCAATCAGGTGCTCTCTTGCGATATGTACCTTTTCATTCTCCGTGTAGCTACTGACCTCGATAAGCTCCATACGATCCAGAAGCGGACGCGGAATGGTCTGCACGTCATTGGCTGTGGCGATAAAAAGCACCTCCGACAGATCCATGGGGATCTCCACATAGTGATCCTGGAACTTGCTGTTCTGCTCAGAATCCAGCACCTCCAGAAGCGCGGAGGAGGTATCTCCCTTGTAATCGCTGCTGACCTTGTCAATCTCGTCCAGCAGCATCAGCGGATTCTTTACGCCTGCCTGCTTCATGCCTGTGGCAATCCGACCCGGCATAGCTCCCACATAGGTTCTCCGGTGACCGCGGATCTCCGCCTCGTCCCGGACGCCGCCCAGAGAAATCCGGACGTATTTTTTGTTCAGGGCTCTGGCAATGGAACGCGCGATGGAGGTCTTGCCTGTACCGGGCGGGCCGACCAGGCAGAGAATGGGACTGCTGCCCTTCTTCGTCAGGATTCGTACAGCCAGATACTCCAACACCCGCTCCTTGACCTTTTCCATACCGTAATGATCCTCGTCCAGAATTTCCTCGGCTCTCTTCAGGTCATTGCTGTCCCGGGAAGTCTTGTCCCAGGGAAGCTCCAGCATGGTTTCGATATATCCCCGCAGCACCGCGCTCTCGGAGGAATTCATACCCATACTTTTGAAACGTGCAATCTCCTTATTCAGCTTCTCCTTCACTTCCGCCGAAGCCTTCAGCTTCTTCACCTCTTCGGTGAAATGGTCGGCCTCTGTCAGCGTGTCGTCCTCGCCCAGCTCCTCCCGGATAACCTTCAGCTGCTCCCGCAGGAGGTAATCCCGCTGTCCCTTGTCCACACGGGCCTTCACCTTTTCCTGCAGTTCCCGGCGGAAACGCTGGATTTCCAGCTCTTTATTCATCAGAAGGCATAAAAGCTCATAGCGTTCAGACAGGTTCTCTGCCTCCAGGAGCTTCTGCTTGTCTTCATAGAAAAGCGGCAGGTTGATCATCACCTGGCTCATCATTTTCTTCAAATCGTGTTCTTCCAAAATCTGGCGCTCCGTATCCTTGCCCGGCTTTCCGTTCTCCTTACAATAGAAGCTGAAGGTCTCTGCCAAGTTCCGGATCATGGCTTCCCGGGCGCTTTCCGGCAGCCCGTCCAGACTGGTATCCTCCGGGGAACGGATAATTTCCGCCTCCAGATAGTCTCCTTCTTCTGAAAAATGGCCTAATTCGCCACGCTCCAGTCCTTCCGCCAGTACCCGGATAATCTTCTGGGGCATTTTGATTACCTGCTTCACAGAAGCGATCGTACCGATCCGGTACAGATCCTCCGGCCCCGGGTTCTCCACCTGGACATCCCTCTGGGGCACCAGGAATACTCTCTGTTCTCGCAGCATGGCTTCCTCGATGGCTTTCACCGAGCGCTCTCTGCTCACGTCAAAATGTATGACCATGTCGGGAAGGATAGTCATCCCGCGAAGCGCTACCACGGGCATGGTTTCGATTACATCTGTCATAATATCCTCCTTCTCATCTGTATTGTTCTTATTTTTATCTTAGGTAGTTTCCTATTCCAGAAAAAGAGTTCCGCAAGCGGAACTCTTTCTGACTCCGGTCTTACGCCCGGGCTTTTATCTCGTTGCTTGCGGTCACAGGCGTTCCCGTTCCCTCAACAACCTCTTTTGTAATCATGCAGTTGGTGATGTGATCGTCAGACGGAATCTCGTACATGGTATCCATCATGATACCTTCCATAATGGAACGAAGTCCTCTGGCTCCTGTCTTCCGCTTTACTGTCTGCTCCGCGATGGCTTCGATGGCCTCCCGCTCAAAGGACAGCTTCACGCCGTCCAGCTCAAACAGCTTCTTATACTGCTTTACGATGGAATTTTTCGGCTCCACCAGAATCCGAACCATATCTTCCTTGGTCAGGGCGTCCAGGGCTACCGTCACCGGCAGACGACCCACGAACTCCGGAATCATACCGAACTTCACCAGATCCTCCGGAAGCATCTCATGAAGCAGATGACCAATCTCATCATTTTCATTGGGACGTCCCAGATATGCGCCAAAGCCCATGCTTCTGCGATCCATCCGGTGCTCGATGATCTTCTCCAGACCCTCGAAGGCTCCGCCGCAGATAAACAGGATATTGGTGGTATCGATCTGAATCAGCTCCTGATGGGGATGCTTTCTGCCGCCCTGAGGCGGAACGGAAGCAACGGTTCCCTCCAGAATCTTCAGCAGCGCCTGCTGCACGCCCTCGCCGGACACGTCCCGGGTAATAGACGGATTCTCGGATTTTCTGGTAATCTTGTCAATCTCATCGATATAGATAATGCCGTGCTCCGCACGCTCAATATCGTAATCCGCTGCCTGAATGATTTTCAGCAGAATGTTCTCCACATCCTCGCCCACATAACCGGCCTCTGTCAGAGAGGTGGCGTCCGCGATAGCAAACGGAACATTCAGAAGACGGGCCATGGTCTGTGCCAGCAGCGTCTTGCCGGATCCTGTGGGACCCAGCAGCAGAACGTTGCTTTTCTGCAGCTCCACGTCCGAGGTATCCTTCTTATCTTCCATCGCCAGAATCCGCTTGTAGTGATTGTAGACTGCCACGGAAAGTACCTTTTTCGCGTCCTCCTGACCGATTACATACTCGTCAAGGACCGCTTTGATCTCCTTGGGCTTCAGCAGATTGATCTGCTCCCGCACTTCTTCCTGCTCCTGTGCCTCGTCCTGCTCAAGCTCTTCCTCGATCAGTTCCGCGCACAGCTCCACGCACTCGTCGCAGATAAAGGTTCCGCTGGGTCCGGATATCATCTTTCGTACCTGGTCGCCTGTCTTTCCGCAGAAAGAACACCTCACCTTATCATCACTAATTCTAGCCATTCAACAATTTCCTCTATATTACTGTCTCTTTGTTACAATGCTGTCGATGAGGCCGTATGCGACTGCTTCCTCCGCGCTCATATAATTGTCGCGCTCGGTGTTTGCCGCGATGACGTCCAGCGGCTGTCCTGTGTTGGCTGCCAGAATCTCATTCAGCTTCTTCTTTGTCTTCAGAATATGATCCGCTACAATCTTGATGTCTGTAGCCTGGCCCTGTGCTCCGCCGGAGGGCTGGTGAATCATAATCTCCGCGTTGGGAAGCGCCATACGCTTGCCCTTCGCTCCGCCTGCCAGAAGGAACGCTCCCATGCTGGCTGCCATTCCCATACAGATGGTGGACACGTCGCACTTGATATACTGCATGGTATCGTAGATCGCCATGCCCGCGGTTACGGAACCACCCGGGCTGTTGATATACAGGCTGATATCCTTGTTCGGATCCTCAGACTCCAGAAACAGGAGCTGGGACACGATCAGGCTTGCGGACACATCGGTTACTTCCTCCCCCAGAAAGATAATCCGGTCCTTGAGCAGGCGGGAATAGATATCATAGGAACGCTCTCCCCGGCTGGTCTGCTCAATGACATAAGGTACCAAACTCATATTTGTCATATTCAATCAATCCTTTATTATTTCTCTACTGCTGCGTCAGTGATCAGTTCTACTGCCTTCTGAATAGCCAGATCCTCTCTTACGCCCTTCAGATCTTCCTCTGTGAACATCTCTTTCAGCTTCTCTGTCTCCATCTTGTACTGCTCAGCCATTCTGCCCAGCTCTGCGTCCAGCTCCTCGTCGGATGCGGTCAGGTTCTCTGCTGCTGCAACTGCCTCAAGCACCAGACGGCTCTGGATACGCTTCAGGGCCTGGGGCTTGGACTGCTCTACCATTGCCTGAACATTGCCGCCTGTGAACTGCAGGTACTGATCCATGCTGAGTCCCTGCATCTGCAGTCTCTGCGCGAACTCGTCTACCATACGCTCTGCCTGTGTCTCAACCATAGCGTCCGGAACCTCCATGGTAGCGCCCTCGATGATCTTCTCGATGACAGCGGCCTCTTTCTTAGCCTTAGCCTCTGCTGCCTTCTTCTCCTCTACCTTCTTGCGAACGTCTGCCTTGTACTCCTCCAGAGTATCGAAATCAGATACGTCCTGAGCGAAATCATCATCCAGCTCCGGAAGCTCTTTTACCTTGATCTCCTTAACGGTGCACTTGAATACTGCCGGCTTTCCTGCCAGCTCCTTTGCATGGTACTCCTCCGGGAAGGTTACGTCTACTTCTACTTCCTTACCGATCTCTGCGCCTACCAGCTTCTCCTCGAAGCCCGGGATAAATGCGCCGGATCCGATGGTCAGCGGGTAATCGGTTCCCTTTCCGCCCTCGAATGCCTCTCCGTCAACGAAGCCCTCGAAATCGATCACGGTCATATCGCCGTCCTGAACTGCTCTGTCCTCTACGGAGATAGTTCTGGAGTTTGCCTCGCGCTCCTTGTCGATCTCTGCGTTTACTTCCTCATCGGTCGCTGCAGTATCTGCCTTCTCTACCTCGATGCCCTTGTACTGGCCCAGGGTAACCTCCGGCTTTACAGCTACTTCTGCTGTGAAGATGAAGGACTTGCCCTTCTCCAGCTGTACGATATCTACGGCCGGACGGGATACGATCTCAAGCTCGCACTCGTCTGCTGCCTGCGGATATGCCTTCTGGATCAGCGCGTTTGCAGCGTCATCGTAAAATACTTCCGGTCCGTACATCTTCTCGATCATCTGGCGCGGAACCTTGCCCTTACGGAAGCCCGGAACAGAAATCTGCTTTCTATTCTTCAGGTAAGCGTTCTGAAGCGCTGCCTCTACTTCCTCTGCAGCTACCTCTACAGTCAGCTTTGCCATGTTCTTCTCTAATTTTTCAACCTGTAAACTCATGTTCTATTTTCCTCCTTAAGTGTGGGGCGCGCGGCGCCTTCCACAAATTCTCTGCGTATATGTTTACATACTTACAGTCATTTTAATAGTATAGCATGGGTTTCCCCGAAAAATCAAGTGTTTTGGCCTAATTTACACGGCTCCATTCCGCGTTTTTTTATCAGATTACGCAGAAAAACCCCCGCCAGGTTCTCTGCTTTGACACAGAGTTCCCGCCGGGGGCTGTTTTTCTTTTCCTTATCTGCCGCTCATCTGCTCTTCCTGCTTCTTGATCATCTTTCTGACCATTTCGCCGCCGATGGAGCCGGCCTGGGCGCTTGTCAGATCGCCGTTATAGCCTTCCTTTAAGGGGACGCCCAGCTCGCTGGCTACTTCTTCCTTGAAGCGGCTCATCGCTGCTTTGGCTTCGGGGACTGCCATCTGATTCTGGCTTCCACTGTTCTGCTGTGTCATGTTATCACCTCCATGATGGTAGTGTGGCACGGCGGAACGGCGGATATGCTGGAAGTTTTTTGAAGATGGACGGTTCCGGCAGACGGCTGTGCCAGAAATTTTCCACGCTCGGGCGCAATTAGGCCCTCCTTAGGAAAGTTTCTGGCACAGCCGTCTGCCGGAACCTGTTCTTCATCTTACACTCCGTACACGATAC
>CAKRTY010000059.1 GCA_934402125.1 uncultured Anaerosacchariphilus sp.
GTTACAAGCACTCCGGCCAGAAACCCTCCGAAACCGCGAAACATCTGCCAGGAGCTGCCAAAGACTCCCGGCAGAAGCTCCCATGTTTTATCCTCCAGGCGCGCCGCCTGCTCCTTTGCAATCCGCAACATACTCCCGCTGTCCAGATGCAGCATTCCCTCCAGCTCTTCACAGCACGCTGTCAGCAGCCGTCCCATCTGTCCCGGATAACTGAAATACACACACAGCCGCTGAAGCTGAATGCGGAGATTCTTTCCCGCCAGGGCCAGGGCCGCCAGCAGCACGCCTGCTGCCACGGCCAGTATAACCGCCATGGTAAACGGCTGCGGAATCCGGAACCGTCTTTTCAAAAGCCGCAGAAAAGGACGGCACCAATACACGATAATTCCAGCAATCAAAAACGGAATCACCAGAGGCGCCAGATACTTCATTGCAAACCCGACCGCCACTGCGATTCCGATTTTCTTCCACAGATTCTGATATTTCCCTATCCACTCCATAAAGCCGCTCCTTTTGCATCTGCCCAGACTGTCTGTCCTAGTATCTGCAAAAATGAGGGTTTTACCCTGTGGATAACTGTTTTACATAAATTTCTGAAACAGCGGATTTTCCGGTTTCCGCTCAAATTCCATCCATGTTCCGGTGGCCGGGTGACGGAACTTTATCCGATATGCACACAGAGCCGGGAAGGAGTTATCCACATTATCCACATAGTTTTCAACCTTTCCGTATTTGCGGTCGCCCACAAGGGGGGTTCCCCGGCCTGCCATCTGTACCCGGATCTGGTGATGACGCCCTGTTTCCAGGCGGATTTCCACCATTTCCAGGTTATCCACACGGGCCAGAATCCGATACCGGAGCACTGCTTTTTTTGCCCCCTGCCGCCCTTCTTTTACAATCTCGGAACGGTTGTTTTTTCCGTCCTTCCACAGAAAATCCACGCACTCTGTCCAGTTTTCCACCGAGTTTTCCACATTATCCACAGGTTTTCCACATGGTTTTTCCCCACTGGGGATAAAATGTGGACACTTATCCACCGTGTGCCGGACGGCCAGGTAGGTTTTTTGCATTTCTTTTCCGGCGGACTGCCTGCTTAAGGACGCCGCGGCCCTGGGATTCCGGGCGAATACCACCAGTCCCTCCACCGGCTGATCCAGTCTGTGTACCAGCCCCAGATAGGGCGCTCCGCCACCGGGATTCTTCTGATACAGATAATTTTTCAACAGGCTCTCACAGTCCTTGACGCCCACCCGGGCGCTCTGCACCGGAACCCCGGCAGGCTTCCGGATAACCAGGACGTCTTTATCTTCATAAATGATTTCCAGTTCTTTCATATGCTCTCCGTTTTATAGTTCATCGTCCTTTAATGTAACATAGTGTTTCCTATAGAGCGAAAAAGATTGCCCTCCCGCTTCCGCGCTGAAGGGCAATCTCATTATAACGTTATTTTTCCCCTATCGTCAATGCTTTAAAACCGTCTCCGTGTACTTCATTTGACTCCCAGATAATCATAAAGGATTCCGGATCCAGCCTTTTTACCTGCTGCGTAATCTCAAACATCTGTTTATTATTGCAGACGCAGAGCACCGCATATTTTTTCTCCTGCCGGTATCCGCCCATGACAGGAATAATCGTAGAGCCTCTGTGGCAGCAATCCTCGATTCCATCCGAAATCTTTTTGCCATCCTTTGTAATAATCATGGTCATTTTCCCGGCATTTCTTCCGTACATGGTCTTATTGATCACTGCTCCGGCCAGATAATTGATAATCAATCCGTAGATAACGCCTTCTGTATCCCCGAAGATCAGCCAGGTAGCGCCAATGACGCTGACCGCGAAAAGGAAGGTAATATTGCCCAAAGGCAGATAGGGTTTCTTCGCCTTTAATGCCATAATCAGAAAGTCCGCGCCACCTGTCGAGGAATTCTGCATATAAATCAGCGCGTATCCTACCCCGCCCAAAACGCCGGTGCAAATCGCTGCCAGCATCCGATTTCCCGTAAAAACAGGAAGCAAAGGAGCCACGTAATCCATCAGCAGCGAGGAAATCACCATGCAGCGCACAGACCGCAGAAAGAAACCTTTTCCCAGCATCCGAAAGCAGAGAATCACCACCGGAATATTTAAAAGCACATTGGACAAACCAAGTGGGATCCGGAACAACCGATACAGAATCAATGCGATTCCGGAGAAACCGGTCATGGGAAATTCCGCGGCCGCCGCAAAATTATAAATACTCACGGCGACCAGCAGACTTCCCAGCACCTCCAGAAAAAAGGATTCCCAATTCAGCTTTTTCCCAAACATATCCTTATTTCAGCTCCGGCCAATATCCTTTATTCGCTTCAATCAGTTCATCCAGAATCTGCTTTGCCACAGTAGCGCTGGGTACGGTTTTGGATAAGGTCAGCGCCTGCCACAGCTTATGATAGGATCCGGTAATCCATGCGTCTACGACCAGTTTTTCCACCGATACCTGCTGCTCCATCAGTCCTTTCTGGAACTGGGGAATCTCACCCATGGCCAGCGGCTCGATACCGTTCTTTCCTACCAGACAGGGCACTTCCACCATGGCTGTCGGATCAAAGTTTGCAATAGCTCCCTTATTTTCCGTAATCAGCAGCATTCTTTCATGGGTATTATTGGCAATTCCGGTTGCCAGATCTACAATGAAGGTTGCGTGATTATCCACATCAAACAAATCATCATGGCAGTGACCGTCCTCCGCCACCTTTCGGCATGCTGTAAATACATCCTTTTCACGGCCATCCATAACCTCGTTCGTACGGGTATAATTCTTATCCGAATGCTTCACCACATAATCCTGGAACAGATAATATTTCAGATAAGTATTCGGCAGATACGCGTCGTCCAGTTCCAGAATGTCCCGGGCCTTCTGATAAGTTGCGTGCCAGCTGTCACGTTTTGGATCTGTATACAGAGATTCATCTTCCACGTAGCCGTACTTCCGCACGTGCTCTTTCAGACGGGGCATCAGATCGTTTCCTGCCTTATCATGAATCTCCGTCCACCATCCAAAGTGATTCAGTCCAAAATACCGCACATCCATCTCTTTTCTGGATTTCAGACCCAGTATAGTCGCCATGTGATTCTCCAGCTCAATGGGCATATCGCAAATATTGATAATTTTGGAATTAGGGCGCAGCCGTCTGGTCGCTTCAGCCACAATCGCCGCCGGATTAGAGTAGTTCAGCATCCAGGCATCCGGAGAATATTTCTCCATATAGTCCAGATTCTCCAGAATTCCACCAATCGAACGCATGCCGTAAGCGATACCGCCGGGACCACAGGTTTCCTGTCCAACCACGTCGTATTTCAGCGGAATCTTCTCATCCAGCTCGCGCATAGCGTATTTTCCTACACGAATCTGCGCCATGGCAAAGTCGATATCTGTATACGCCTCCTCCGGATTGGTGGACGCCAGGAATTCAATATCCGGTGCTTTCTCGCGGATAATAATTTCGCATGCTCTGGCAATTACTTCCTGGCGCTCCGGATCATTGTCATAAAGCTTGATTTTCCGTAACGGGAAACGATCCAGCTGACTTAACAGCATCAGAACCATACCCGGCGTATATGTACTTCCACCGCCTACAATCAATACAGAATATTTTTTCATAATATATTTTCTCCTATTTCTTTAATTGCTTTCTAACAGATTCTTTAATAATACCTACGGTCGTTCCGTAAATAATCTGAATGTTCCGATCATCTATGACACGAATGGCTGTGCAGCCTGTTTTATTCAGCATATCCTTGTCAACCAGGGAACCATCTTTTAATACCACACGCAGACGGGACATACAGGAATCTACCTCCTCAATATTGTCCTTGCCGCCCAGACCCTTGATGATAGTCAAGGCTTTCAGTGTTTTCGGATCCGTCGCTGCATCCACGCTGCTGCCTTCCTCTGAATCATTCGCCTCCTGCAGTGCTTCCAGAGATGCGTCATAATCACCTCCGCGCCCCGGAGTTTTCACGTTGAATTTCAGGATAAACCAGCGGAAAATTGCATAGTTGGCGATAAATTCGCCAATGGTTACAAAAACACATACCCACCAGTGAGAATCTGAACGCAAAAGTCCAAATACAACAAATTCAATGATTCCAGAACCGTAACCAATCTGATTTCCGAATAGATACATAAATACCCAGCTTAATCCATAAAGAACTGCATAAATCACATACAGAACCGGAGCCGTAAACAGGAAGATAAATTCAAGCGGTTCTGAGATACCAGCAATCATGGCTGTGGTCACACCTGCCAGAATCAGCGGCTTTACTGCTTTTTTCTTATCCGCGTCCGCACACCGGTAAATCGCAAGTCCGATAGCCGGAAGCGCGCCCAGCATGATCGGAATCTGCGGTCCATAGGAGAATTTCACCATTTCACGCAGAGTGGTATTCAACGGAAGTCCCTCTGCCAGATACTGCATGAAGGCCGGTCTCTGACCCTCTACAATACCGGAAGCAAACTCAAATACACCGGACACAGAAGTATCACGTACAACAGAAATCCAGATCTGATGGAGACCTGTGGGAATCAGCAGTCGCTCTACAAAGCCGTACAGCCACAGACCAAAGACGCCCATCTGATTCAGAATGGTTGCCAGTCCATTGATACCGCGGGAAATAAACACCCATACGAAGGGGAACAGATTTCCCAGAATCATAAAGCTGAACACACTGATAATCGGCACAAACCGTACTCCCTGAAAGAAGGAGAACGCCATCGGGAATTTTACCGTATGGAATTTTTTGTGCAGCACACTGGTCAGAATACCTACCAGAATACCTCCCAGCATACCGGCGTTTACGGTGCTGATACCCAGCACCGTGGTCAGACCGTTGCCCGGGAACATGGCTGCGATATTCGGAAAATTATCCACCAGCATTCCCATTCCCGTCAGGAATGACAGATAGCCCACAAAGCCCGCGAAGGCTGCGTATTCCTTATCCTCATCCACCAGCGCAAAGGGCAGTGCCACTGCGTACAGCGCCGCGAAATTGCTGACTACGATGCTTCCCATCTGAAGCAGTACCTTAAAGATGTACTGAATCATGGTGTTGCCCAAAAAGGGAGCTGCCGCAATAACATCCCCCGATGTAAAAAACGATGCGACTCCCATTAACAGTGACGCTGACGCAATCAGCGACAGCGGCGTCAGAAATGCTTTTGACAATTTCTGAAAAAATACCATTGTATTTCCTTTCTTCATACCTTTCCCTCCTGATAAACAAAAAGACCTTCTGTCCTGAAACATACAGCCTGAATCCCTGTATTTTCAAGATAGACGGTCTTGCCTCCTGCGAGTAACAATCCTACCGGCCTCTGATTCGAAGAATATGCATGGCCAGATAGGCTGCTTCCTCTTCTGATATGTCATAATCAAAGGTCTCACTTATGAAATTTTTAATTTTTTCAATTGTCCCTTCCAGCTTTGGCTCCCTGGCCAACAGCCCCGGATACAGGCCCTCCATAATGCCAAACTGAACCTGTTCCTGATTAAAAATACGTCTTGCCAAAAATTTCAGATGCGTAAGAAATCTACTGTACTCAAAGTCATCTTCCCGGCAGTGAATTCCCATCTCCACTTCCAGAATTTGCAGAATTCCGTTGGTCAGCACCAGAATATTGTTCACATCTACAGATGGTTCTCCCATTCTGGTATTCACAATATGCAGTGCGAAATACCCCGCCTCATCCTCCGGAAGCGAAATCCCTATTTCCTTTTCTACCAGCTGTTTTCCGTATCGTCCGATCTGATATTCCCTGTTATACAGGAGTTTAATCTCCTGCAGCATCAGATTGGGCAACGGCTCCTGCTTTTTCTGTCGTTCCACCGCAAAGGAAATATGATCCGCCAGCGCAAATACAAATTGCGGGCTCAACGTGCATGCAAGCTCCTTTTCCGCATATTCCTGTATCTGTTCCACCAGCTTAAAAACGCCCGGTTCAATATGCCGGAAAATCTGCTCGTATTTCTGGAAAAACCGATCCCGTATCTGGTATACCTTTTCTATCTTCTTAACCTCTACCGTATCTCCCGGTTTCTTCTGAAATCCGATTCCAGAGCCCATTAGAATAATTTCTTTTTTGTTTGCGACTGTCGCAACGGTATTATTGTTAATGACTCTTGTAATTTTCATATTCTTCCCCTCTTACGCAACTTAAAATGCAAGCACCGCGCTTTTTCCTGCACACACCTCCCCTTTTTTTAAATATTGCAGGGATCCATAACTTTCGACCTCCGGTACCAGTACCATGGTTACCAGATTGTATCCCTTCTTATAGAGGGCTTCCCGATCCACCAGCACTGCCGGCGTACCGGCTTTCACTGGCTGATGCGCTTTTACCTGCACCTGAAATCCTTCCCCCTTTTCATTCACCGTGTCGATCCCGATGTGAACCAGAATCTCCGGTCCATCCGGCACTCTGACTCCGAAGGCATGACCTGTCTCCATTACAAAGCTTATCTCACCGTCCACAGGAACTACTATCTGATCTTTTTCCGGAATCACTGCTATGCCGTCACCGACCAGTTTTTCCGAAAAGACACCGTCGCCGACTTCCTCCAGGGAAATCGCCCGGCCATCTACCGGAGCGTAAATCTCCGTTTGCTGTTTCTTTTTCTTTAAAAATCCAAACATAGAACCTCCGGGTTATCATTGTCTAAAAGCAAAAATGGCATGAGTGAAAAATCACTCATGCCTGCAATTCAGTAACACGTGTTATTGAACATAATATACAACGGTTCCCCGCTTTTGTCAAGCTAATTTTTACATTTTACTCTTTTTTTGTTCTTCCGATCGGTTCACCCCAGGAATTCTGACAGCACCTCCTTCAGCACCTGCTCCTCCTGGGGATTCAGATTTTTCACAACGTTTTTTACCGGCTTCTCCGCCTCCTGCTGCGCCTGTTGTTCCTGTTCCTCCCGGGCTTCCTGCTCAAAATTCGGAAAGCTCTCCGCCGCCCGGGCCGACAGATTGCTGCGAAGCAGCTCCCGCTTGGTATCCCGGACAATTCCCAGAATCTCCCGGACGTCCGCCCACAGATATAGGATCAAGATCAGTAATACCGCCCAGGCTGCTATCATCACGATTCGAAACATACGCTTATCCCTCCCTGACTGTCTTTCCAGTTCCATTATACCGGTCTGTCCCTGAAATGAAAAGAACAGGAACCCGACCGGAAGCGACTGCCTCCGACCAGATTCCTGTTCTTTCGTGCTGATGTGTCTTCTAAATCAATTACTTAATACGCGTCCTCCGGAATCCGGGACACAAAATTCTCTACCAGCTTCACGCTGTGCTCAATGGCCTGCGCCTCAAAGGTGGGATAATCCATCGTAGCGCTGTCATCGGCCTTATCAGAAATAGCGCGGACAATGACAAAGGGTACCTTGTTCAGGTACGCCGCCTGGGCGATCGCTGCGCCTTCCATCTCGGTGCAGTAGCCTTCGGTCCAGGATGCTATCTCGTTCTTTACGGAACGCTCCGCAATAAACTGATCTCCTGTAACCACCCGTCCCACGAAAACGCGGATATCCGGGTTTGCTTCCTCGCAGGCTGCCTTTGCCAGCGCCACCAGCTCCGGATCTGCCGGGAAGCTGACCGTATCCATACGGGGAATCTCGCCTCTGGCATAGCCAAACTGCCGCGCATCCATATCATGCTGCAGGGCATCGGAGGATACCACGATATCTCCGATATTGATCTCTGCCTTCAGGGAGCCTGCAATGCCTGTATTGATGAGATGGCTCACGTTGAATACATCTACCAGAATCTGGGCGCACATTCCCGCATTGACCTTGCCAATGCCGCTGCGTACCACAACGACCTCCCGGCCGTTCAGATGACCCTGGTAAAATTCCATGGATGCCTTTTTCACCACTACCTCTATTTCCATTTTCTCTTTTAAAAGAGCAACTTCCTCTTCCATTGCTCCAATAATACCTGTTCTGCCCATAGACGCCTCACTTTCTAAACTTCTCCGCATCCATTCTACCAATAGTTGTAAGGAATTGCAATGATAAAGTATTTCGGCTCCCTGAAAAACAGCGACATGATTCCGCAAGAAAAGCCGAC
>CAKRTY010000060.1 GCA_934402125.1 uncultured Anaerosacchariphilus sp.
GCTTACAAGGTCTGATATAAGGCTTCGATGGCCGCCGCGTCTGCCAGCCCTTCCGAAAATGCCGTAGCGCTTCCGGCAGCCGTTCCCAGCTTCAGCGCCTCCTCGTAGCTTCCGCTTCTGTCGAAGCCCGCCAGGAAGCCCGCTACCATCGAGTCTCCCGCACCCACCGAATTGACCACGGTTCCCTTCGGCGTCCCTATCTGACAGGTGGTTCCTTCCGCCGTCAGCAGAAAAGCGCCGTCCCCGGCCATGGATACCAGTACGTTTTCCGCGCCCAGCTTCTGAAGCTCTCCGGCATAGTGGGCGATCTCCTCCGGCGTACTACATTCCGTATGGAACATCTCTCCCAGCTCATGATGATTGGGCTTAATGAGAAACGGGTGGTATTTCACCACATTCAGAAGCAGATCGCCGCTGGCGTCCACCACCATACGGATTCCCCGGCCCATGAGCCGTTCCAGAATCCTCTCATAGGTATCTGCAGGCAGACAGCCGGGAATGCTTCCGGCCAGCACCAGCGTATCTCCCTTTTCCAGACGATCCAGCTTTTCATAGAGCTCCCGGATTGCCTGTTCCGTGATGACCGGCCCCTGACCGTTTATCTCTGTTTCCTCTCCATGCTTTACCTTCACATTGATCCGGGTATTCCCTTCGGGAAGCCGGATAAAATCCGTGTGGATTCCACGGGCCTCGATTCCGGCCTCCAGCGCCTGTCCGGTAAAGCCTGCCACGAATCCCAGGGCTGTACTGTCGGCCCCAAGCTCCCGTAAAATGCCGGACACATTGATTCCCTTGCCTCCCCAGACAATGCTCTCATGCTTTGCCCGGTTGATTTCTCCCGGCGCCAGACTGTCCAGAAATACCACATAGTCCCAAGCCGGATTGAAGGTTACTGTATAAATCATAGCCGTTTTCCTTTCTGTTTAAAGTTTAAAAATCCTCTTCCTTCTGGAGAACCTGTTTTCTGCCCTCATAATGGATATAGTCGTAGATGTAGGCAATCTCGCTCAACACCAGCCGGATATTGTACTGTCTGGCGATATTGGCGAAGCTTTTTTCCACCATTTGGATAAAATCACCATGCTCTTCCTCAAAATGTTCCAGCTTCAGATGGGTCGTAATTTCTTCCTTCTTAACCAGGCGCTCGATCAGGCAGCTGATATGGATATTCAGTCCCACAATGGTTTTTTCCAGAAATTTCCGTTTCATCAGGGTCTGCAGCTCGTCCAGCATGGCGTCTACCTGGCTTAATACCTTTCCGGCATTCAGAATCGTCAGCGCCTCCACCACGTTCTGAAGAGAAAATACATTCAGCAGGTTCTTCCGGAACTGCTCAAATTCCTCCGGGGAAAGATAGCCGTTAAAGCATTCCCGCAGACGCGGAAAGCTATTGAAGGTAATAATCTCCTCCAGGGGAATCATCGGAAATCTCTCGCTCTGAATCGGCACAGCCGTGGTCGCCGCGAAGAGTACGTTATATTTATCCAGCTCTCCCGCCCGATCCAGCTCCGTAAAGGTATCGTAATCGTAGCACTTTACCGTAAGATCCAGATTTTTCGGCAGGCTGTCCAGGAAAAGTTCCCCCACTCTTGCCGCCACGTCGCTTCCGCTCTCGCTGATGAAAATCAGCACGTCCTCCCTGTGGGCCCGTTCAATGAGCTTATAGCTGGTCTTTACATTTTCCCGGGCGTCCTCCAGGATCTCCGCCAGCGGCGCTCCGCGGTTTATGGCAAAGCCGATTTCCAGCGCCAGATTGGTTGACACATTGTTGATGATTCCAAAATTAATATCGGATACGTCCCCGATCACTTCTTCTATATTTTCCAGGGAGCCCAGATCCACCAGCATCAGCACATCCCTGTTCTCACTGTAATAGAGAATATTCCGAAGCTGCTTTCCTACCTCCACCACAGACATATCGTAGGGCATATCAATAGCGTGGAAGATATGCTTCTTCATCAGCTTATTGCAGACGTCCGCGATACTGCTGGCTGTGGCATAGCCGTGGCAGATGATAAAGGCCTGGATAGGCAGAGTGCCGTGTCCGGCCCGTATATGGTTCAGCAAAATGGTCAGGGCCGCCTGTTCCGTCTCTGACAGCGTCACCTCCAGGTTCTGACGGATCAGAGCCGTAATCTCCCTGGCGATCAGTGTCTCCGTGCGGGATTCCTTCTGCAGGACCTCCCGGAGCCGATCCAAAGAAGTCCGGTGGGCCTCGCACCATTCTTTCATCATCTCGTTAAAGGCGTCGCTGTAATAGACCCACCGGGAAAAGGTCAGGACAAAGCTGTGGGGCACGTCCACATTGTAAATGCTGCGGACATAATCAAAAATGCGGATCAGCATCTGCTCTATCAGTCTCAGCTTTTCATTCTCGGCAATTCTGCGGAACAGAATATACTCGCTGTACTCGTCCAGGATCCGACTGCTCTCCTCCAGAAATTCCAGATAACTCATCCGGTTCTCATAATACTGCCCAAACTTATCCAAAAGCTGGCTGTAGAGCCTGATTTCCCGGTAGATTTCCGCGTCCTGACAAAGCTCCGGCAATGTCAGAAAGCGCTCCTCTCCCACCTGCTTCCGGAATTCCAGCTGGACACCCCGCAGAAGCTCCCGGGGAAGCAGCAGCAGATCAAGCCGGATCTCCTCCTCCTTACGCTGGGCCGAAAATGCCTTTGCGCAAAGCTGTTTTACACAATTTTCCAGTTCTTCCACATTTTCGGGAAACAGGTGTCGGCTTAAGGTCCGGTAGGCCTGTTCGCTGATCCGGATCGGTTTTTTCAGTCTCTGCTCTTCCTTTCGCAGAAAATGGGTCAGCAGCATTTCCTTCTCTACCTGGGAGCGCTCGGAAAGCTCCGGCAGCGTCACTCGCATAAAGGTCAGCTTTTTCCGATATTCCTCATAGCAGTCTCCGTTTTCCAAGGTCAGGATATAGCGGCCCCTTCCCTGCTCCTCTCCGGTCTGCCGCCGCTCAATCAGGTGCAGCACAGAAAGCTGAAGCTCCGGCGGAAATTCATCGTAATCTTCAAAGACTACAAAATCCCCGTTTCCGGTTTTCTGGAGCCTCTGCTTTAGTTCCTCCCGCATTTTATCCCCGTCGGCGCTTCCGCCGCCCAGCGACTGGGCATCCAGCCGGATAAACCTGGCCTCCTCCGGCACAATGCCTGTATCCTTCGCGTAACAATAAGAAAGCCAGGCAAGAAAACTCTTCCCTGTTCCTCTGGCTCCCTCTATATAAAGCGGCAGTCCGGCCGGGGGATAATCCACGGCCACTCTGCATTTTTCCACTGCTGTCTTCAGGGAAAGGTTGCAGCCCACTGCCTGCTCAAAGTTCTGCTTCTTTTTCAGATGTTTTTGGATAAATTCCTCCAGTTCCTCCAAATCGCAAAACTCGTCCTGTATCGTCGAAAGGCTGCAGCGCTCCAGAATCGTCTTCTTATCCAGGAAATACACCGGACGGGTGCTTACCTTTACCAGCACCCCCTCCTTGAAGCCCTCGTTCAGATACTGGCTGGCCAGATTTCTGCTGACACTCAGCTTCTCGCAGACTGCTGCCGCCGTCAGAGCCTCATAACGGCCCTCCTCCAGCTTTTCCGTCTGCTTTCCTATATATTCCAGAATTTCCTGTTTGGTATTGACATATCCCATCGCTGCGTCTCCCGTATCCTATCTGAACTGTTCCCGGCAGGGAACTACCAGATCCTTCCATACATCATCGAAAAATTTCTTTGAATCTAACGCCTGTAATGATACCACAAGTTGCTGCTCTGGCACAACCACAATATACTGTCCGTACTTTCCGTCTGCCCGGTAGGACTCATAATCCGGGTTGATCCAGAACTGATAGCCGTAGCCGCATTTTGGAACATCATGGGTGATCTGATTCCGGGTGGCCTCCTTCAGATACCATTCCGGAACCAGGGTACTGCCTTCCCATTTTCCCTGATTCAGAAGCAGCCGGCCTATCGCGGACATCTCATCAATGGTCAGCATCAGACCGTTGGCGGCGGCGGAATGTCCTAGGGGACAGCTCAGCCAGTCCGCATTGCCGATCTGCAGCGGTTCAAAGAACCGGGGCTTCATGTATTCCACCAGGCTTTGCCCTGTCAGCTTCTCTATAATACAGCTTAACATATAGGTATTGAAATTGCAGTATTCAAAATGAGTTCCCGGCTCATAACCGAAATCATTTTTCATAAAGAAGTCCACCCAGTCGTGCTCCCGGTAACGCTGGGGATCGTCCGCAAAGAAAAGCTTGCTGGACAATCCACAGTTCATGGTCAGTAAATCGTGGACTGTAATCTTCCGGACATTGGGGTGAATATCCTGATACCGGTATTCCGGGAAGAAATCCAGAAGCCGATCCTCCGCTGTCAAAAGCTTTTCGCCCATGGCGATTCCCACGCCCAGAGAAGTAACGCTTTTGGATACGGAATACACATTCAGTCTGGTTTTCTGATCCAGTCTCTTATATTCCTCCACCAGCTCGTCCTTATGCCATACCTGAATGTAATGCAGAACGATGTCCTTCTCTTTCATTTTCTGTATAAACTCTGTCATCGGTGTCATATCCAGATTCCCTCCCCGTCCGTATGATTTTGATTTAGAAAATTCCCACAAAGGTTCCCAGAATGCTCAGTACAATGATACCCAGCAGAATGGCGTTGACCTTCACGCCCTTCTTAATCAGCTTGTAGATACCAAGCGTGGTAAGAAGCGGAAGCATCTTCGGCATAATGCCGTTCAGAATATCGTTCAGCGCGATTGCGGAATCTCCGCTTCCAATCTGGATTCCCAGGTTGACGTTTACCATGGAGGCTACCATACCGCCGATAACCAGCAATCCGATGATGGCCGCGCCACGGAAAATCTTGTCGGTAATACCCATTTTCTCAAACTGGTTCAATGCCTTCATACCGGAATTGTAACCCAGATGGGCGCCGAAATAACGAACCAGCACGTTGGGGATATTGAACAGCAACAGGAACAGAATCGGCGCAAACAGATTGCCTGTCAGTGCCAGGGAGCATGCAATACCTCCTGCCAGGGGTCTTAAGGTTCCCCAGAACACGGAATCGCCGATACCTGCCAGAGGTCCCATCAGGCTGGCCTTTACGGAGTTGATGGAATTGGCGTCAAAATTCTCGGTATTGGCATTCTCTTCTTCCATGGCCGCCGCGATACCGAAGATAAACGGGTCTACCATAGGCGTGGAGTTAAAGAACTCCGCGTGTCTCTTTAAGGCCTCCGCCAGATCCTGCTTATCCGGATAAAGCTTTCTTAAAATCGGGGACAGGGCGTACTGGCAGCCCTGGCTCATCTGACGCTCGTAGTTGAAGGACGCGTTTACCGTAAAGGAACGCCAGAACATTTTATTGATATCTTTTTTCGTCAGTTTCTTTGCATTTTCATTAGAAGTCATCGTCGTCTCCTCCTTCTGTCTCTGCCGCTACTGCTGCCGGCTTATCCTGATTCAGCATCAGCGCTACAATAATAATTCCAAGCATTGCGATTCCCAGAACCGGCATACCCAGGTATGCGGAGAGAATAAAGCCCAGCATGAAGAAGGGTGCTACCTTTTTGGTCAGAAGCATGCTTGCCAGAAGCGCGAAACCAAGTGCCGGAAGAATGCCTGCCGCTACGCTGATACCGTCCTTTACGAACTGAGGAATGACAGCCAGGAACTTCTCTACTGCCGGAGCGCCGAAGCTGTAGCATACTGCCATGACAATCGCCATAACCAGCGCATAGGACAGAAAGCTTACCATGTGCATCCGATCTACGCCGTCTGCGTCTCCCTTTGCCGCATACTCATCGGACTTATGAAGGAGCCATGCTCTTACTACCAGATAATAGGTGTTTTTCAGAAGAAGCGCTACCGTAGCAATCGGAATAGCCAGCGCCAGAGCCGCCTCGGTTCCGCCGTGTGAGCTGATGGCCAGCGCCGTACCCAGGATACCTCCCGCGGTAATCTCCGGCGGAAGCGCCGCTCCGATGGTCACATTTCCCATAAAGGCCAGCTCCAGGGTAGCTCCTACAGCCAGTCCCGTCTGCACATCTCCAAGTACCAGACCTACCAAAGGTCCCATCACAATCGGTCTCTGAATCATGGAATTTCCTACACCGCACTCAAGAAAGCCGATGAATGCCACGATACCGATAAAAATTGCCTGCATCATAACGATTTCCTCCCACTTTTATTTAAAAATTTTCTTCGGGTCACTGGGTACTGCCTGAATAAATACCTCAATTCCCTTTGCAACCGCTTCCTTCAGAAGCTTTTCCTCTTCCTCTGTCACATTTACCATGTTGGATAACGGATGCGTCTCTGCTGTTGCCTTGGTTCCGCCCAGATTGATTCCGGTAATCTGCTCACAGCTCTCTGCAAGCTTTACGGCGTCCGCCACATTGCTGGTCACAATCATCAGAGAATACTTATCTGTCTTTCCCTCGTTGATCGCCTTTATGGAATCCTCGATATTCTTGATCACCAGCTTGGCATTGCTGGGTTTTCCCAGCTTCAGAGCCGCCTTTCTCACTTCGTCCTGGACAACCGCGTCATTTGCAATCAGGATACAGTTTGGCTCTAACTGGGAACACCAGGAAAATACCACCTGTCCATGCAGCAAACGATGATCTACCCTCAATAACTGAATCATACCTTTTCCTCCTGTCTAAAAATCTTCATCTTCCTCTGCAGTGTCTTTTGCACAACAGGTAATCAGCTCCAAGCTCTCACTGATACTTTCCCGGATCATGGTTTCTGTATCCAGATCCATCTTCAGCACCAGATTCAACACCATGGGGGCATTCATTCCTGTCACCACATGAATCTGCGGCAGATGATTGTATGTAAGCGCATCGTTGTTGACGCTGCCGCCCAGCACATCGGTTACCGCGATGATTTCATCCTCCGGATGCTCTTTGATAAAGTTATCAAAAAACGAATGAATATCGCTGTTTCCGTCCACATACGCATCATAGGCCAGCAATCTTTTGTTTTCTCCGGTAATCAGCTCTACCGTACTTTTCATTCCTGAAGCCAGATGTCCATGGGACATTAATATGATATACTTCATGTTCCTTACCTCCTGCTGGATTTACTATAACTCTTTTCCCTTCCCTTTTGGGAAAGCGTCTGCTTTTTTGGCATTGTATGGAGTTTTTTGACACAAGCGTCCCGCTTTTCTTCCATTCATCCCCTTTTCGACACTTCTTTTTGTTCTTTCCTTTCAGTGTCGACACTTTTCTGATATACTCCCACAAAAACAGGGCTGCCGCAGAAGAATGCTTCCATCCGCATTCCTTTGCAGCAGCCCCGGAAAGACTTTCTTACTCGTTCAACATAACCGCTTTCACCGCATGCGTTTTATCCGTCAGGAATTCCATGATACCCTCCGGCGCCTTTTCCAGCGGGAAGGTATGGGTAATGAGCGGTTTTACGTCTACAATTCCCGCCTTCACCAAATCCAGGCAATGGGGGAAGTAGAGAGCCGGAATCGCGTTGGATCCACGGATCTGCAGCTTGTTCAGATGTACAATATTGGAATCAAAGGTCACCATGGCACCGGGGCCGTAGCTGATACCCAGGAACGCCACAATGCCGCCCACGTTTGCCACCTTTACCGCTTCAGCTATGGTGACAGGCGGCGTGGTAACCAGCACCCGGTCTACGCCTCCCCGGGGGAACGGATAATCCATCAGCTCCATCTCGTCGGTGAGAATCACATCGGTGGCTCCGAATTGTTTTGCCAGCTCTATCTTCTTCTGGTTTGCCTTATGCTCTGCCACATAGATATTTCTTGCGCCGGAGGCCTTCGCCATCTGCAGGGCCATCAGGCCGATGGCTCCGCAGCCCATCAGCAATACGTCCTGTCCCAGATGGATATCCGCAGTCAGAATCAGGTCTGCCGCCACGCCCATGGGCTCCAGGAAGCAGGCCTCCCGATCCTCCAGATCTGTAAAGGGCACACAGAGAATCGCCGGTACAATGGTCTTCTCCGAAAATCCCATTCCTGTATGCTCCATGGTCATATAGTTGGGGCCCTTTGTATCCAGATCGGGACGACCGTTCCGCGCGTAATCCGAAATGGGATCAAAGATAGAAG
>CAKRTY010000061.1 GCA_934402125.1 uncultured Anaerosacchariphilus sp.
GAACCAGGTTGTTCAGGGTTACGTCATTGCGGTAATCCTTCGGGAACAGCGGACGCATGGGACGGTCGATGACACGGGAGGTCAGGATCGCGTTTTCAGACGCCTTACCCTCACGCTTATTGAAGCCACCCGGGATCTTACCTACGGAATACAGCTTCTCCTCGTACTCTACGCTTAAGGGGAAGAAGTCGATGCCCTCACGGGGCTTGTCGGAAGCAGTTGCTGTGGAAAGTACGGTGGTATCGCCGTAGTGCATGAACGCTGCGCCGTTTGCCTGCTTTGCTACACGTCCCACATCTACTGTCAGGGTACGTCCGGCCAGCTCCATAGAAAAACTCTTGTACATAATATTCTCCTTGTTTTAGCTGGAAGTAGGAGAAACCGAAACTACTGATCCGGCTACGATGGGCTCATATCCGCATCAGTGGTCTCGGAACATTTCTCCTACCGTGAATGGGTTACACAAAAACCGGGCGAAAGAACCCTGGGATTCCTCCGCCCTTTTGGAAACTTATTTTCTCAGTCCTAATCTCTCAATCAGGCTACGATATCTCTCGATATCCATCTTCTTCAGGTATGCAAGCATGTTACGTCTCTGACCTACCATCTTCAGAAGTCCTCTTCTGGAGTGATGATCCTTCGGGTTTGCCTGCAGATGAGCGGTCAGCTCCTGGATACGTGCGGTCAGGATAGCTACCTGTACCTCCGGTGAACCGGTGTCTCCCTCTTTTAAACCGTACTCTGCAATAATAGCCTGCTTCTTGTCCTTTGCGATCATGATGTTTCCTCCTTAAATTTTTTTATACGCTGGGTATCAAGCAATGGTCGGAGTGTCCGATAACCGGATACCAGCAAACTCATACTATAATAAGATACCATAGGGGTTTTATGGTGTCAAGAGTGATTTTTTCAAAATCAGTCCTTCAGGATCCGCGCCGCACTCACCGGGCTTCTGTAGTACATATTGGAGATGGTGATACCGGTTCTCGCGTTGCTGGCGTGTACGACCCGGCCGCCGCCGATGTACATGGCCACGTGGTTGATACGCTTGCCGCTGCCATAGAAAATCAGATCGCCCGGCTTCACATCGCTGACGCTGATCTTCGTTCCGCAGTTGGCCTGGGCTCTGGAGGAATGGGGCAGGGAAACGCCGAAATTCCGGTATACTGCCAGGGTAAAGCCAGAGCAGTCCGCGCCCTTGGTCAGGCTGGTGCCGCCCCATACGTAGCGGTTGCCCACATACTGCTTGGCAAAATCACAGATGGAAATCCGCACATCGGTAACGCCCTCGCCGTACAGCGCCTCTGACAGGGTCAGAGCCGTATCCAGCTCGCTTTTCACATCCACGTATTCGGAGGCCACATAGCCGTCCTCGCCGTCGATATCTACCTTAATCCAGTCTCCCTGATCCTCGATCACCTGCAGCTCTTCGCCCGCCGGAACCTTGGTCCAGTAATCCGCGTCTGTGCTGGGCTCCATGCGCACATAAAGGGAATCGGTATTTACCTTCGCCATAGTCTGTCCCAGTTCAAAGGCCAGGTCGATGGCTTCCTGTCCGGTGTACAGGTATTCCGCCTTCACGTAGCCCTCTACCTCGCCGGACTTGATATGAGCCCACTCTCCATCCATATCCAGCACCTCGCAGGCGCCATTTTTACGAAGCTTTCCCACCAGGGAGCTATCGCCGTCCGCGCTCTGGCGGATATTCAGGCTGTCCTCCACTCTGGCGATGGCGATATTTACATAGCCCTCCAGGGGAGTTCCGGTCCATACCACCTCCGCGGTGGCCTGAGTCTGCTCCTCCGTATCCGTGGTCTGATCAAAATTCGTCGCAATTCCTTCTCCCAGGCTTCCGCTAAGCGGCGCAGCCTGCACCTGCATGCCGGTCATCGCCATCAGAATCGCTCCCATCATAAGTCCTGCTTTATATCTTCGAAACATAAAATCCTCCGTCAGATTTTGAATTATTACAAAAATGTTAAGAACCTTTTACACTTTATATCAATCCCACGGATTTGTCAAGCCATTCTTCTGCTTTTTCGGTTTTTTTTGCGGGATTTTGTGGATTTTTTTACCATGCGGTTCAGTTCCTCCCGATCCCACAGCTCCACGCCGATTTCGTCCGCCAGTTCTTCTGCCGACGGGGTGAAATAACTGTTGGTGACCACCACCGGCACGTCGCAGCCGTAAAACTCTGCTCCCGCATAGGCCTCCTGAACCGCTTTATTGCTGATCTTCGCCTGATAATGCTTACACTGAATCGCGTAGGAAACCCCGTCCCGCTCCGCCAGCACATCCACGCCCTGATCCCCGCTTCCCCGGGTAACCTCCACATGGATATAGCCGTCCTTTACCAGAAGCTCTCCCACATATTCCTCAAATTCCCAGCCGTCCATATCGTCATAATCGGCCCGGCGGAACCGTCTCCGCTCTTTTCTCCAGCGGTGCAGCCAGCCGGCACAGCGCAAAACTGTCCGGAAAGGCCAGAACAGCACCCGCAGAAGAAATAATGCAGGTGCTGCTATCAGATAATAAAAAAGTCTCATATTTTATACTCCGGCAAAATATTCTCTGCCCCAGATCACGTCCAGCTGAATCCGTTCCTTCAGAGCCTCCAGCGAATCAAATTTCTGCTCCGGCCGCTCGTAGCCGTAGAAGCTCACGGTCAGGATTTCCCCGTACAGATCCCGATCCAGATCAAACAGAAAGGTCTCCACGCCCGGCCGGGTCTCTCCGCCAATGGTAGGCTTGTAGCCGATATTGGTGATCCCCTCGAAGACCTCGCCGGCGATTTTCGTCCGGGTGGCGTAGACGCCGTTGGGGGGCAATAGCTTCGTAAGCTCCGGCTGCTGATTGACCGTAGGCAGGCCTAAGGTCCGGCCTATCTGATGTCCGTACAGTACCTCTCCGGTCACGGAAAAGGTATAGCCCAGAAGCTGGTTGACCAGCTCCATATTGCCCCGCTCCAGCTCCTTCCGGATCCGGGTGCTGCTGATCTCCTCGCCGCCGTAGCAGGCCTTCTCTATCACTTCCACCTGAAAGCCGCACTCCTCCTGCATATCCAGGAGAAGCTTATAGCTGCCCTTCCGGTTGTGGCCGAAACGGAAATCCGTTCCCACGGCCAGATACTTTACATGCAGCCGTCTGACCAGAATCTCCCGTACAAAATCCTCTGCCTCCATGTGAATCAGCTCTTCCACAAAAGGACATTCCACCAGGTAATCCACGCCCCATTTTTCCAGAAGGGCTCTGCGCTCCTCCGGAAGCAGAAGCTGGGGCCGGTCTCCGAAATCGAAGGTAAAAATCAGGCTTTTTAAGCCCTCCTTCTTCTTTTTTAAAATACGTTCCACCAGAAGCTGATGTCCTATATGAAGCCCGTCAAATTTTCCCAGGGAAATGGCTGTGGGCTCCGTGATCTCAAATTCTGTCGTTCCGGTTATTACTTTCATCGTAAGTCCTTATCCTAAAAACATTTTCTCCGGCTTATAGCGCTTTCCGCCCTGCTCACGCCGGTACAGGCCCATAAAGCCGCCCCGGGAATTGTATACACGGACGCAGGTCCGCTCAAGCTCTGTTCCCTCTGCCGGGATCTCTCCGGTATGCTCCGCAATATCCTCCCGGGTAAAGGGATTGCCATTCTGAATCAGCCGGTCGCTCTCCGGGCGGATCCGTACAGCCGGGCAGGCCGCGAACACCTGGTCCACCGGAAGCAGTACCTCCTCGATCCGTCCACTGCCCATCAGCTCCTCCAGTTCGGAGAGCTTATGGCTCTCGGAAAGCTCAAACCGATCTACCTGAGTCCGCAGCAAGCTTTTCATACAGCCGCCGCAGCCCAGCTTCTCTCCGATATCCTGACAGAGGGTCCGGATATAGGTACCGCTGCTGCAGGTCACCGTAAATGTAACCTCCGGCAGACAGATCTCCTGAATCTCGATCTCCAGAATCCGCACCCGTCTGGCCTGCCGCTCCACCTCCTTGCCCTTCCGGGCCAGCTCGTAGAGCTTCTTGCCGTTTACCTTCAGGGCCGAATACATCGGCGGGATCTGATCGTAATCCCCCAGGAAGCTTAAGATCGCCTCCCGCACCTCTGCCTCACTTGCCGTCACAGCCGCCTCTGTCAGCACCTTTCCCGAGGTATCCTGGGTATCGGTGGTCTGTCCCAGCAAAAGAACGGCTCTGTACGTCTTCTCCTTTTCTGTCAGAAGTCCGCAGAGCTTTGTGGCATTTCCCAGACATACAGGAAGAACTCCCTCCGCATCCGGATCGAGAGTTCCCGTATGGCCTATCTTTTTCTGTTTTACAATTCCGCGGAGCTTCGCCACCACATCGTGGGAGGTGAAGCCCGCTTCTTTATAGACGTTGATTACACCATTCATGTTCGTTTATACATCCTGTGTTTGGTTGAGCTGCTGCTCAATATGAAGGGTCAGATTGTTGATTACATCGTAAATCGTGCCATGCATGGTACAGCCGGCCGCCTTCACATGTCCGCCGCCGCCAAAGTAAGCGCAGACCGCGCTCACGTCCACCGGCCCGTTGGAACGGAGACTGACCTTATACTCGTGGTTGCCTGTCTCATAGAGGAAAATAGCTACCTCCACGCCCTCGGTGACCCGAAGCTGGCTGACAATGCCGTCCAGATCCGCCGGAGTCGCTCCGTAGAATTCCATGTCCTTCTCCCGAAGCCGCCCTGCAATCACCCGGCCGTCCAGCAGGAGAATACTCTCTACCAGCGCCCGACCCAGAATCTGATTCTGGACATAGGTCTTCTTATAGAAGGTATCATCCACGATGCGGCTGAAATCAATGCCCTTGGCAATGAGACTTCCCGCTATCTGCATGGTCTCGGGCGAGGTGTTGGAATACTGGAAGACGCCGGTGTCATGGGCAATGCCCATATACAGCGCCTCTGCTGTATTTTTGGAAATCTTTTCCTCTTCCATGGTTTTCCATACCAGCTCCGACGTACTGCTGGCGTCGGCTACAATCCAGTTTACCTCTGCAAAGCCCCCGTTGGTAATATGATGATCGATACATACCGTATGCTTCGCCGTATCCAGATATTTCACAGCCGCTCCCAGCCGCTCCTTGTCACTGGCGTCCAGGGAAAGGAACAAATCGTAGGTTTTCTCTGCGCTGCAGTCCGTCTTCACCTGATCCGCCCCGTTCAGGAAGCGGAACTTGGGAACTACCTGCTCCAGGTATACATCTGCCTCGATCTCCGGATACTGCTCCCGGAGATAGTTCCACACGCCCAGACAGGAACCCACACAGTCCCCGTCCGGACGGATATGTCCGGCAATCGCCACGGTTTTCACATTTGCCAGCTCATCCTTAAGCCTGATCATCCTCATCATCCTCTTCTTTACTGCTGCCCTGATTTACATCATCAATAAGCTTAGACATATGGACGCCATACTCGATGGACTGATCCATAACAAAACGGATCTCCGGCGTATTGCGAAGGTTGATGGACTTGGCCAGGGCGCGGCGGATATAGCCCTCCGCGCTCTTAAGGCCCGCCAGGGTATCCTTCTGGGCCTCGGCGTCGCCCAGAACACTGATATAGGCCTTTGCGGTCTTCAGGTCCGGAGCAACCTCCACCTCTACGACCGAAGTCATGGGGCAGATACGCGGGTCCTTGATCTCATTTAAAATGATATTGCTCAGCTCCCGGCGCACCTCGCCGTTGATTCTTGTATTCTTAATACTGTTCTTTCTCATCTATCATTCACCTCAGCTTATGCCTATCTGGGCACCTCTACCATGGTGTAAGCCTCTACGATATCCAGCTCCTTGATGTCGTTGAACTTCTCGAAGACCAGACCGCACTCGTAGCCAGCCTTTACTTCCTTCACATCGTCCTTGAAACGCTTCAGGGAAGCCAGCGGTCCCTCGAAGATCTGCTCGCCCTCGCGGGTGATACGGCACTTGCATCCTCTCTGGAATACGCCGTCCAGCACATAGGATCCTGCGATATTGCCCACGCCGGAGGCCTTGAAGATCTGGCGCACCTCTGCGTGACCGATGACCTTCTCCTCGAAGATCGGATCCAGCATACCCTTCATGGCTGCTTCCACATCGTTGATCGCGTCGTAGATGACACGGTACAGACGCAGATCCACCTTCTCGCGCTCCGCGGTCTCCTTGGCTGTAGCGTCAGGACGCACATTGAAGCCGATGATGATCGCGTTGGACGCTGCCGCCAGGCTTACGTCGGACTCGTTGATAGCGCCTACGCCGCCATGGATAATCTTTACTACAACCTCTTCGTTGGAAAGCTTCAGGAGACTCTGCTTTACAGCCTCTACAGAACCCTGTACATCGGCCTTTACGATGATATTCAGCTCCTTTAAGCTGCCGGACTGAATCTGGGAATACAGATCGTCCAGGGACATCTTAAGCTTAGTATCCTCGATCAGCTTCTCTCTGCTCTCCTTTACATAGGTCTCGGCAAAAGCTCTTGCCTCTTTATCTGTCTCCGGAGATACGAAGATCTCTCCGGCATTCGGTACGTCGTTCAGACCCAGAATCTCGACGGGCTTGGAGGGACCTGCCTCCTTCACACGACGGCCGTTGTCGTCCATCATGGCGCGGACCTTACCATGGCAGGAGCCTACGGCAATGGGGTCGCCCACATGCAGGGTACCCTTCTGTACCAGTACGGTAGCAACCGGTCCCTTACCCTTATCAAGCTCTGCCTCAATCACCAGACCTCTCGCGCGGCGGTTCGGGTTTGCCTTCAGCTCCAGAACCTCGCTGGTCAGAAGAATCATCTCCAGCAGGTTGTCGATACCCTCATGGGTATGGGCAGATACCGGACAGAAGATGGTGCTTCCGCCCCAGTCCTCGGGGATCAGCTCATGCTCCGTCAGCTCCTGCTTTACACGCTCAATGTTGGCGCTGGGCTTATCGATCTTGTTGATGGCTACGATAATTTCAACGCCTGCCGCCTTGGCATGGTTAATTGCCTCCACGGTCTGGGGCATTACGCCGTCGTCTGCAGCGACTACCAGGATCGCGATATCTGTAGCGTTGGCTCCACGCATACGCATAGCGGTAAACGCCTCATGTCCCGGTGTATCCAGGAAGGTGATCTTCTGGCCGTTGATGCTGACTACGTAAGCACCGATGTGCTGGGTAATGCCGCCTGCCTCCCGGTCGATGACATGGGTATCACGGATCGCGTCCAGAAGGGAGGTCTTACCATGGTCTACATGACCCATAACGCAGACTACCGGCGGACGGGAAACCAGGGTCTCCTCGCTGTCCTCTGTATCCTCCAGCATCTTCGCGATAACGTCCTCTTTCTCCTCCGGAACCGGATCAAAGTTCATCTCCATAGCCAGCTCGCCTGCTGCCTCGAAATCCAGCTCAGAGTTTACGGTTACCATCTTGCCCTCCAGGAACAGCTTCTTGATGATCACAGACGGCTGAATCTTCATCTTCTCCGCCAGATCATGGATGCTGATCATCTCCGGAAGCTCAATTACCTTAGGTGTGTTGTCTTCCTTCTTGGGTGCCGGTGCCGGCTGATGATTCTGCACAGCGCCCTTGCCTCCCTTGCCGCCCTTCTGATTCGGGCGATTGCCTCCCTGGTTCGGACGACGTCCGCCCTGAGACGGCTTACCGTTCCAGTTATCATTGAACTTGGTGTTCTTGTCTTTCTTCGTATCATCATTCCGGTTTCTGTTCTCCGCTCTGCGGTTCTCGGTCTTGCGAAGCTCTGTAGGCGCTGCCGGGATATCCATGGAAGAAGAACGGCGATTGTCTCTTCCCTGGCCTCCTCTGTTCTGGCCGTCGCGGTTCTGGTAGCCGCCTCTCTGGCCATCACGGTTCTGATATCCGCCCTGGCCGTCTCTTCTCTGGCCGTCACGGTTCTGATAGCCGCCCTGACCGTCTCTTCTCTGGCCGTCACGGTTCTGGTAACCGCCCTGGCCGTCTCTTCTCTGGCCGTCGCGGTTCTGATAGCCGCCCTGACCGTCTCTTCTCTGGCCGTCGCGGTTCTGATAGCCGCCCTGACCGTCTCTCTGACCGTCGCGGTTCTGATAGC
>CAKRTY010000062.1 GCA_934402125.1 uncultured Anaerosacchariphilus sp.
GCCTTGAGCAGCCGGGTCAAGGACTATATTCGTAAGCATCAGATAGAATTAATTACCTATCGAGAACTGTAATCAAAACCGGCTGGCAAATCAGAAAACTCTGATTTGCCAGTTGTTCTCATTTCCCGCCAAATCTAAAAATTCCACAAAATAATTGGGAAAACTTGTAATTCAACATACGATATGATATTCTCTATATATGCTTTCAGGCATATCTATTTTACTCTATAGGAAATACCGTGTTACATTAAAGTGTGAAAGCTATGATTCCTATAGAGCAAAAAGCCCCTCCGGGGGATCGCACTGCGGCGGAGAGGTAGTATGTCGCTTATGCGACCCGCCGCAGGCGGAGAATCCTGCTTCGCAGGATTCTTTCTTATTCAACGGCTTTTCGCCGGACATTTCCCTTTAGTAAGAAGAATAAAAGAAAGGAGATTTGTTACGCAAACAGACACACCGGTATGCAACGATGAGGCTGTGGTATGGGAGTCCGCACCACAGACGAAGGAGGAAGCCCTGATGAGATTGACGCAGTCGCCGAGACTGTACAGAACCTATCAGGGAATTAAAAACGAACGATGGAGGGTCCGAATTCTGGATTTCTTCGCAGGAAATCAGTCATTGCCGCTGACCTATGATCCGTTTTTCAAATTCATCTTCAATCCGGACAGGCATGCAGACCGACTGGAACAGTTTATTTCTTCTATTCTGGGAATGCGTGTGAAGATCAAAAGAATTCTTCCGGTAGAGGATAGCTTGATAGACGGGGAAACCTACCTGATCATGGATTTGCTGGTGGAGCTGGAAGATGGATCGTTGGCGAATATCGAGATCCAGAAAAACGGCTATGCCTTTACGGAGGAGCGCCTGTCCTGCTATGCTGCGGATCTGTTAATGCGGCAGTATACGCGGATTCGCGGAGAGCGCGGCACTGATTTTACATACCACGATATCAAGAAGGTTTATGTTATTGTTCTCTACGAGAAATCTACGGCGGAATTTCATCGTCACGGAGAGACCTGCTTCCATCATGGCAGGATTAACTATGACAGCGGCCTGAAGCTGGAGATGCTGGACGAATATTTCCTGATAGCCCTTGACGTATTTGCGAAAACCCCGTATGCTGAGGATAACAAAAGTGATTTGCATGCATGGTTATCCCTGCTGACTACGGAGAATTTGACCGACGCCGAGCGGAATATGAGGTATTACCCGTGGTTGGAACCCATTTATCAGGAAATTGCCCTGCTGCGTCGTAGCCCGGAGGAGGTCATCGGTATGTGGTCAGAAGCATTGCGGATATTAGATGAGAATTCCCTGAAATACTATGTGGAAGAACTGAAAGACGAGCTGGATCAAAAGGACGCGGAAATTGCGGCGTTGAAAGCCCAACTGGAAGCGCAGAAAGCACAGCTGTCGGGCCAGAAGAAATAACGAGTTAAAACATAAAATCAAGCAAACAAGCCCGGCTGGCAAATCAGAAAACTCTGATTTGCCAGCCGGGCTTGTTTTCACAAACTTTTTCTCAGATAACCGTCTGTCTTCTGCGCTTGGAAATCCGTTCCCGGGAGAACGAGAACTCCATGCGGTACACGATCTGATCCATCAGAGTGCCCAGCACGATACCCGCCATCACGTCCAGGGCGGAGTGCTGCTTCAGGAACATGGTGGCCAGGATAATGGAAACCATGAGCACAAAGGAGCCGCCGCGAATCAGGCTGCTGCGGCCAAGGCGCGGGTTATTCACCAGAGCCCGGTGGGCTGCGATGGAATTGAATACATGGATACTCGGGAAGATATTCGTGGGGGTATCCGCCTGGTACAGAATCTGCACCGCGAGGGTGAAGATATTGTGCCGTGGAAACTCGGTGGGCCGCAGCAGGTGTCCGTTGGGGTAGAGGGTGGAGATCACCAGGAACAGCGTCATGCCGGTAAAAAGGAAGGCGCAGTACCGGTAAAACTCCTGTTTCGTTCCCTTGAAGAACAGGTACAGGAACACAGCGGCAACGTATACAAACCACAGCAGATAGGGCACGATGAAATATTCCACGAAAGGAATCTTATCGTCCAGCCATACATGGATTACATGATAAGGCAGGTTGGCCCGGCTTTCCAGCCAGAAGAACCAGGGCAGGTAGAGAAAAGCGTAGAGCAGAACCCAGGCGTGCTTATATTTCTGGAAAAATGCTTTCATACGGTCAACCTCCTTCTGCAAAATCAGATAACTTCTTTAAATCTGAATCGCAGTATAGCACAAAGCCATTTCCGGTTCAATCGGGTTCATAATATTTTAAGAAAAAAATCACAATTTTATGACAGTCCTTCTTATTTATCTCCGGCAGCCAGAAGCGTGAGCGCCTGCGGGCAGCAGGACAGTGTCACCGTCCCTTTCATCAGGCAGGGCTCGCCGTCCGTATGGAGGGGCAGGACGCCGGGGACCGTTATCTGGGCGCTCCGGGTCCGATAGATATAGATACCCGGGAAGATGGTATGAAGTCCCAGGTAGGCGGTGGGAAGCATGAGGGCAATCAGAAGCTTGCTCAGTCGGCTTACCACAAAGACGTCCAGCATTCCGTCGTGTACGTCCGCGCGGGGCGCCATGCGCAGGCCGCCGCCCTCGCAGAAGCAGTTCATGCCGGCTGCGAAATAGGTTTTGGGAAAGGTCCGGCTTTTCCCGTTGCTCAGACGGATTGTGACGGGAACAGGTTTACATAAGATAATCTGCTTCAGGGCAATGCCGGCATAGGTGAGCTTGCCCAGGTGAAGCCGGTTCAGAAGCCGCTTTATATGGGAAGAAAGGGCTTCCTGACAGACCGCCGCGTCAAAGCCGCAGCCGGAGCTTACGGCAAAATAACGCTTCTGTCCGTTCCGCTCCATAAGTCCCAGATCGATTTTATCAAAGCGTGCAGGATGCAGAACATTCAGTACGGCAGCCTCCGTATCAGAGGGGAGTCCCATACAGCGCGCGAAATCATTGCTGGATCCGGTGGGTATGTATCCGAAGATGACCCGGGAAAAATCCCGGATTCCGTTCAGCACCTCATTGACGGTACCGTCGCCGCCGACCGCGATCAGGGTCAGACGTTCCCCCCGGGCGGTGATATCCCGGGCCAGCTCCGTGGCGTGCCCCTGATAGGAGGTGAAATACACCCGGTACTCGGTATTCTCCTGGTCCAGTATTTTTTCGGCCTTCTGCCAGACATATTTTCCATTTCCCGAACGGGAAGCAGGGTTCACAATAAAATAATACACGCTCTTATCCTCCTGTATTTATAGGTCAAGTATAGCATTGGAGGAGGGCTTGTTCAAGAAGAGAAAATAACTAGAAAATATTAGCAAATAAAAGAGCAATTTAGTTGCAATGATAGGAAAATACATGATACAATGAAATGTAGAATTATCCGGAAAAATGTTGGAGGTGTTGGAAGTTGTCGAAAACATGGAAGCTGTACGTCTGCGGCTGCAGAGGGTCAATGCCCATGCACGGGGACGAATACAGCGAATTCGGCGGAGCTACGAGCTGCTACATCTTAAAAAAAGGAAGCTACGCGCTGATACTGGACTGCGGAAGCGGACTGAGCAGGGCAAAAGAGATACTGAAGGATTGCGGGAAAATCGATATCTGGCTGACCCATCTGCATTACGATCACCTGATGGGAATATTGAGCTACAGCGTGCTGCCGAAAGAGGCAGAGGTCCATTTTTACGGAACCTTCGACCGCTGGTTTCAGGAGAATACCATAAAGGAATTTTTCAGGGAGCCCTTCTGGCCCGTGGTGCCGGAGATAGGCCCCTGTATTCAGGTAGATTCCCCGGGAGAACGGAGACTCAGAGAGGATCTGCTGGTCAGGAGCTATCCGTCTCCCCACCCAAACGGGGCAAGTATCCTGCGGGTAGAGGCGGGAGATAAGGTGCTCTGTATCATGTTCGACTATGAACATACGGGAACGCCGCCGGAGGGCTTTCTGGATGGCTGTTCCCTGCTGGCCTTCGACGGCATGTATACAGAGGAAGAGTACGAGGCCCACAGAGGCTGGGGACATTCCTGCTATCTGGACGGCTGCGCGTACGCGAAGAAGTATCAGATTCCGCGGCTGTATATCACCCATCATGAGCCGGGAAAGACGGACGCAGAGTTGCGGGTTCTGGAACAGAAGGCTCAGAAGATATATCCGGGAACCCGGTTTGCCCGCATGGGCGATGTGATAGAGCTTTAAGGACAGAGGAACAACAAAAGGACAAAGACAGAGAGGCGATGAAAAATGAGTATTGAGATGGAAACTATGTGGGACGCCATGAAGCAGGCTCACTATAAGAGAACATTGGAGAAACTGGAAAATGGAATCAAGAACGCGGTAAATCCCAAGGAAGCCATGGAGGCGGCCCTGAACGAGGTGGTGGAGGCGATCCACGCGGAAGCAGGCACCTTCTGGTTCTTTGACCGCTTTGGGGAATTCCTGATTATTCCCACAGCCGTATATGGCGGAAGCAGTATGGAGGGAATCACCCTGACTCCCTATGAGGGCGTGGCCGGAAAGGTAATCGAATCCGGGGAGTCTACCATCATTCCAGACTGTCAGCAGGATTCCCGGTGGGCCGGAAAGGTAGATAAGAAGACGGGCTTTCAGACCAAGAGTATGATCTGCGTACCGCTGAAGCTGGACAGAAGCGTCTGCTTCGGAAGCATCCAGATTATCAACAAAAAGGACGGCCTGCCCTTTGACAACCTGGATCTGGAATTCACCGAGAAGCTGGCCGAGGCGGCGGGAGGTATGCTGGCTGAGCAGGAAATGCTCCGGGCTTACCGTGTATACACAGGAAGAGCCATGGAGGATACGATTACCTTTGAAAGTATCATGTGCGCGCCGACCCTGCGGGAGATGCAGCGGATCACAGACAAGACCAACTGCTGGCAGCTTCTGAACCGGCAGGAGAAGGAAGAAGCAGAGAAAATGCTGAAGCAGCTTCACGGACTGTTCGAGGAAGCGCTGAGCAGAAAAGAGGACGATGGGGAGAAGCCGAAGAAGAAAGGTCTGTTCGGCAGGAAGAAGTAGCTGTCCGCGGGAGAAGGAGGATTATCTATGAACAGAAAGTGGGTAGCGCTGCTGACGGCAGCCGTAATGCTCGGTACAGCGCCGGGCATGCAGGTGTGGGCAGAACCGGAAGAGAAGGTAGAGACAGATAATAAAGCCGCGGATACGGCTGCACAGGCAGAGACAAAGAAAGCCGCGGATACGGCTGCACAGGCAGAGACAAAGAAAGACGCGGATACGGCTACACCAACAGAGACAAAGAAAGTCGCGGAGGCCGCTGTACCGGCAGAGATAGAAGCAGAGATAAATGGCAGTGTCTCATCGGCAGAGGAGCTTATGCAGGTGGCGGAAGCGATCAATGACGGAAGCTACACTGGAAGTATCACACTGGAAAACAATATAGATTTAAGCAATCATACAAACTGGCCCGGAATCGGAAAGAGCGACTATCAATTTAAAAACACCTTCAACGGACAGGGGCATACCGTTACCCTTCCGGGAGGAAAGGCTTCCCTGATCAATTACGCAATCAACGCCACGGTAAAAGACGTGGTCGTAGACAGCGCAAAGCCGATCCGGGAGAGCGGATACTGCGGAGCAGGCTGCGTGGGCGGAGTTGTCGCTCATATGGAAGGCGGCTCGATCGAAGGCTGCGGAAATCTGGCCACCATAGAAGGCGCTACGAAATGGGTTGAGCAGGAACATGGAGCTTACGCAGGCGGTATCGCAGGCTACGTCCGGGGAACCGAGATCAGTCAGTGCTGGAACGCCGGAACCGTAGACGGAAAGAAAGCATACTACGCAGCGGGAATTGTGGGCTATGCCCTGGCAGATGAGCAAGATAATAGTAAGAAAAGCAGTATTTCCCGGTGCGCGAATATGGGAGCGGTAAGCGGAATCCGCTGCGGTGGAATCGCAGGCGGACTGGCTCATGGAAGCACGATCTCGGATTGCAGCAACAGCGGAGCCGTAACCGGCACTACGTGGGCGGCAGGAATTGTGGCGGAGGTTCCCAAGGGAATAGTGCAAGCCACATTGAATACCGGAACGGTAGGTTGCGACATCGAAAACCAGAAACAACCGGTGATCGGACACCATGAAAATTTACATACGTTTTTGAATAGCTACTATGACAAGAAGGATTGGCCAGGAGACTTTAACGGATTACGAAGGACAACGGAAGACCTGGCCGACGGGGAAGTAGATGGGTTGATTGATACTCAGGGCTGGATTCTGAACAAAAGCTTTTATCCCTATCAGTCCGCGGGCGGCGATCGCGCAAAAGCCCAGGCGGCGGCAGCCTATGTGACGACAGAGAAAGATGGAACAGCCTATCTGAATCTGAGTACAGAGGGAAGCTGGACGCATAACAAAACGCCGTTGAACTTTGGAAACACCTGTACGCTAGAGAACGGAGATATCCTGACCTACATCTATGGTAATTATAAAAAGAGCATAAGATGGTCCGGCGGTGAAAAGACTGCTCGCGTTATGTTCGGCGCTCCGGCGGAAGACAAAGACAGCCTGACCTTTAAAGTAAAGGTTGACAATACAGTTGTAGACCCGGGAACGGACGACGTATATGAGATTCCTTACGGAAGCCAGGTGGAGATTCAGCTGGCGTCTGAAGGCGTAGCAGTGTCTACGGACACTGCGGTCTGGGAAAAGATGGGACTTAGCCTGTCCGGAAACGGCCTTACCTTAAGAGGAACGAACAGCAAAACGCCCACGGACGATCTGGTGAGCGCTGCCGTCTATGGAAGCGATCCGACAGAAAGAACCTGGAAAAAAGGAACCCTGAAGCTTCGGAGCGTGAAAGCCCTGCCCCAGGTGAATGGATTGGACTTCCCGGGAAGTGTTCTGGAAGACGGCGAAGACGGCGTAGCGACTCTCACCTACAGCGGATCTGCCATTCAGGTCGGGATCGTTCTGAAAAAAGACCAGAAAAATCTGGACGTGGAGAACATGAGCGTCAGATGGTATGTGGGCGAGGTGAACCGGGACAATCCGGAGCAAAATACGCCAACCGGAACAGAGGAGGGCGCAGCAAAAAAAGGCGGCGCGCCGGTCCATGCAGGAGACTATTACGCAGAGGTCTATTATCCCGGAAATGAGTATTATGAAGCCCTGGATATGACGAAGGGCAGCGTCAGCCCGGTGAAAATACAGCAAAAGCCTCTGACAGAAGCGATGTTCGCAGCAACAGACTGGAATACCCCGGAACTTCTGAATCAGGAAGAAGCGAAGAAACCGGTCACCGGAACAGATGGCGGAAGAAAACTGGTAAAGGATACGGACTATACGGTGAAGTATTCTTATGCTGATAAGCTTGGTACATGCCGGGTTACCATTACCGGTCAGGGCAATTATCGCGGCGAGGTGAGAGGTTTCTATCAGATTACCATGGGAAGCTATCCGATTAAGCTTAGTCCCAATGTGAAAGAACCCTATGTCCTGGGCGGAGGACCCAACGGGCCGAGACCGAATGTATACTGGATCCTGAAGTCACAACAGCCCACAGTAAAGTACCGGGACGGAATTACGTTCTGGGTTTCTGATGAGGGAAGCTATGAGTTTACAGAGGTCACAGAGACAGAGCAGTAAAGGAGAGCGGATATGATAAGAATACACAGAAGTCGGAAAGCTCTGCTGGCGCTGGCCCTGAGCCTTATGATGGGCTGCCTGATTCCGACAGAGAGTATGGCGGCTAAGCCGGAAAAGACAGAGAAGACGACGGAAAAAGCCACGCAGGAGGACGGCACCAGACTGGAGGCCGGAGAGAAGGCCGGAAGTGAGACAAAGGGCAAGTCCCTGGTTCTGGAACGGACTGAAGGCACCGTGGAGATAGAAAACGCCAAGGGTAAGGTCATCGATCTAAGGGAAGGCGCAAAATTATATAACGGATATGAGATTACCACAGAAGAGGGCTACGCCTGGCTGAGCCTGGACGAAACCAAGCTAATCAAGCTGGACTGGTACTC
>CAKRTY010000063.1 GCA_934402125.1 uncultured Anaerosacchariphilus sp.
CCTTGACATTCAGGTGGTTCAGCGCCGCTACGGTCAGAAGGCCGGAGTTCTCCACTACCATCTTATGGTTCTCTACCACATCCAGGAAAGCGCCGATCAGCTCGTCGTCGGTTACGGTGATGATGTCGTCCAGATTCTTCTGGATATAGGGGAAAATCTTGCTTCCCGGGGTCTTAACCGCGGTACCGTCGGCAATGGTGCTGACCGTCGGAAGTGTGGTTACTTTTTTATTCTTCACGGAAACCTGCATACAGTTGGCTCCCGCGGGCTCCACGCCGATGACCTTGATATTCGGGTTCAGAAGCTTGGCCAGAGTAGAAACGCCGGTGGAAAGTCCGCCTCCTCCGATGGGAACCAGAATATAGTCTACCAGCGGAAGCTCCTTTACGATCTCCATGGCAATGGTGCCCTGACCGGTGGCTACTGCCAGATCGTCAAAGGGGTGGATAAAGGTATAGCCGTGCTCCTCTGCCAGCTTATAAGCATGCTCACACGCTTCGTCATAGACGTCTCCATAGAGAACCACCTCAGCGCCATAGCTCTTGGTGCGCTCCACCTTCATCAGCGGCGTGGTGGTCGGCATGACGATGACCGCCTTTGCCCCATACGCCTTGGCCGCGTAAGCCACGCCCTGGGCATGGTTTCCTGCGGATGCGGTAATCAGTCCCTTGGCGCGTTCCTCCTCGGTCAGGGTGCTGATCTTGTAATAAGCGCCGCGGATCTTATAAGCGCCTGTCACCTGCATATTTTCCGGCTTCAGGTACACCTTATTCCCGGTCTTTTCTGTGAAATACGGGCTGTATAACAGCTTGGTCTCAATCGCTACCTTCTTCACTACCTCTGAGGCTTCCTCAAATTTTTCCAGTGTAAGCATTTTTTCTCCTCTTTTCCTGTGTATAAACTATGGTCAGTCGTTTTTTTCCTGATGGAACAGGGCATTGACAAATTCGTCTGCGTCAAACTTCTGCAGATCCTCAATGCTCTCGCCCACGCCGATGTATTTTACCGGAATTCCCAGCTCGGCCTGAATGGCCACCGCGATTCCGCCCTTGGCGGTACCGTCCAGCTTGGTCAGCACGATACCTGTGATATCGCAGACCTCCTTAAACTGGCGTGCCTGCTCCAACGCGTTCTGACCGGTGGTTCCGTCCAGTACCACCAGGGTCTCGCGAAAAGCGTCGGGATATTCCCGATCGATGATCCGGTTGATTTTCCGCAGCTCCTCCATCAGATTCTTTTTATTATGAAGACGTCCTGCCGTATCGCACAGCAGTACGTCCGCATGTCTTGCCTTAGCCGCGCAGACTGCGTCATAGACCACAGAGGCCGGATCCGCGCCCTCGCTGCCGCCGATGATCTCCACACCGGCCCGGTTAGCCCACTCGGTCAGCTGCTCTCCTGCCGCCGCGCGGAAGGTATCCGCCGCCGCCAGAATGACCTTCTTTCCCTGATCCTTCAGCTTGCCGGCCAGCTTTCCTACGGATGTGGTCTTACCCACGCCGTTGACGCCGATAACCAGCACCACGGATTTTTCCTGCTCAAAACGGTAAGCCACCTCGCCCACCTGCATCTGCTCCCGGATGCTGTTGATCAGAAGCTCCTTGCACTGGGAGGGATCCTTGATGTGCTGCTCCTTTACCTTCTGCTTCAGATCCTCCAGAATGGCGTTGGTGGCGTTGATTCCGATATCGCCCATAATCAGGATCTCTTCGATTTCCTCATAAAAATCCTCGTCAATCGCGGAATATCCGCTGAAAATACTGTCGATACCGGCCGCAATATTCGCCCTGGTCTTGGCAAGACCGGACACCAGCCGGCTGAAAAAGCCTTTTTTCTCCTCAGACATATCCTTTCCCCCTGAATTTAACTATTCATCTAATTCTTCTTCAATCAGGTTTACGGAAACCAGCGTGGAGACGCCCTTTTCCTGCATGGTGATACCATACAGACGATCGGCGGATTCCATGGTTCCCTTCCTATGAGTTATAATAATAAACTGTGTATTCTTTGTCAACTTGTGAAGATATTTTGCAAAACGGTTGACATTGGAATCGTCCAGAGCCGCCTCGATCTCGTCCAGCAGACAGAAGGGCGAGGGCTTCAGGTTCTGAATGGCAAACAGGAGGGAAATAGCCGTCAGGGCCTTTTCTCCACCGGAAAGCTGCATCATATTCTGAAGCTTCTTTCCGGGCGGCTGCGCGATAATCCGCACGCCTGCCTCCAGCATATCCGCCTCCGGATCCAGCTCCAGCGTTCCCTTTCCGCCGCCGAACAGCTCCTTGAAGGCCTTGTCAAACTCGGTCCGGATCCGGCCAAACTGCTCCTCAAACTGCCGGCGCATGCCCGTATCCAGCTCAGCTATGATACCCATCAGGGTTTCCTCGGCCTTCACCAGATCGTTTCTCTGGGTATTCATGAATTCATACCGCTCGGAAATCTGTTTATAATCCTCGATGGCGTTCACATTGACGTCGCCCAGCTTCCGGATCTCGTCCTTTAAGGCTGCCGTCTGCCGTTTCAGGACTGACAGCTCCGTATATTCCGGATTCTTCATGGGAAGGGCTGTATTGTAGGTCAGCTCGTACTCCTCCCACATATAATCAGTCAGGGAATCTGCCGTTTCTTCCAGTTTTTCCCTCTGGCTGTTCAGACGGAATACTTCCTTATCCAGTTGGGTTTTCCGGTCGGACAGCTCCTCCCGCCGGGTGAAAAAGTCCTTCTGACCGGTCAGGAGCGCTTCCCGCTTCTCCCCAAGCTCCGCAGCCTCTCCGGTCAGGCGTTCGCTCTCCCGAACCATCTCTCCAATCTGGCTGCGCAGGGCCTCAATACCTTCCTCTTTGGCCTGAATGTCCGCGTCGCCCCGGCGCATACCGGCCTGAAGCTCTGTCTCCTCATTCCTAAGACGGGCAAGCTCCCCGTCGATACGGGCCGCGTTTTCATCCGCAAAGCCTGCCTTCTGGGTCAGCGCCGCCAGCTCAAGATGTACCGTTTCATTTTCTCCAATGCTTTCCGCTTCCTTCTGCTTCAGCTTCGCAAGACTTATCTGGGCCGCCTCGATTCTGGCCTCGTTCTCTTTCTCCTGCTCCTCGGATTCCCGGATTTCCCCGTAAATGGCTTCCCGGCTGTCCCGGATATCCGCAAACTGCTGCTCAAGCCCGGAAAGCTCCCGGCGAAGTCCGGAATAGCTCTCCACAATCTCGTCCAGACGGGCCTTCGCCTGATCCGCGTTCAGCTTGGCCGTATTCTGCCTAAGATACTGCTGCTGCAGCTCTCCGGCCAGCGCCTCGGCCTCGGTGCGGCGCAGACGGCGCTGCTCCCGCAGGGCTTCGATCCGAAGACGGGCTTCCTTAATATCCGCCTCCAGCTTCTGTACATTTTCTTCCAGATCCGTCAGCTCCCGCTTTCTTCCCAGCAGGTTGCTGGAATTGCGGAAGGCTCCGCCGGTCATGGAACCACCGGGACTTAAGGACTCGCCCTCCAGGGTAACGATAAAGAGGGAATGGCTGTATTTCCGGGCAATGCGGATAGCGTCGTCGATGCGCTCTGCCACCAGGACTCTGCCCAGAAGATGCTGCACCACCCGTTCATACTTCTGATCTGCCCGCACCAGGGTGCTGGCAAGGCCGATAGCGCCCGGTTCCTTCAAGGCCTCCGGCTTCGCAAAGCCGCCTCTTCCGCCCACACTGGTCAGGGGCAGGAATGTCGCCCGTCCGAAGCGGTTCCGTTTCAGATATTCGATGAGCCGCTTGGCAGTGTCCTCGTTCTCCGTCACGATATTCTGGATGCTTCCGCCCAGAGCTGTCTCAATGGCAGTCTCATAGCGCTGATCCACCTGAATCAGATCCGCAACGACGCCTTCGATTCCCGGCACCTGCTTCTTCTGCTCCATGACCTTACGGATGCTGTTGCCGTAGCCATCGTAACGCTCAGCCATGTTCCGGAGGGATTCCAGACGGGAGGACTCCCGGTGAAAGGCGCTCTGGCCTATCTCCAGCTCCTCGTTCTTTTTCCCCAGCTCCCGCCGCAGGCTCTCGGCTTCCGCCTCTTTTTCCCGCTGACTTTCGGACAGCTCCAGAATCCTGCCGGAGACGGTCTCCAGCTCTTTCCGGTGGCTCTCGTAAAGAGCCCGCTGCTCCTCCTCGCTGCTTTTGGCCAGTAAAAGCTTCTGGTTCAGCTCCGTCCTTCGAATCTGCGCCTGCTCCTGCATTGTGTCATAGCGCTGCAGACGGCCCTTGGTGGAGGCCCGCTCATTTAAAAGGCTGATAATCCGGTTTTTGCTGCTCTCCGCCGCCTCATTTTCCGCCTCAATCTGCCCGCGCAGCTCCTGTAAGCGCGCGTCCGCCTCCGCGGAAACGGCAGCCGCTGCCCCAAGCTGCTTCTGAAGCTCCGCCTGCTCTGCCGCCAGCTTCGCCCGCGCCTCCTGCCGTTCCTTCATGTCTGCGGCAATGCTCTTCAGACGGCTCTCCATCTGTTCGCCGCCCTGCTGTACGGAATGGATCTGTTCCTTTAAAACCTCGATCTGACCCTCCAGCTGCTGGCGGCCCAGACCTGCCCGGGAGGCTGCCTCCCGTGTCTCCTCCAGACGACGGTTCAGCTCCTCCAACTCTTCCTCTATCCGGGCGTGCTCCTTCTTGATATTCTCGTACTGCTCCGTAGCCTCCCGAAGCTCCCGGTCGGCGTCCCCGATCTTCGTTTCCAGCTCGGAAAGCGCTCCCTGAACCCGTTCTGTCTCCAAAAGAAACATATTCACATCGTAGCTTTTTAATGTTTCCTTCTTTTTCAGATATTCCCGGGCTACCGCCGACTGCTTCTCCAGCGGTCCCAGCTGCTTCTCCAGCTCTGCCAGAATGTCGTTGATCCGGACGATATTCTGCTTCTCGTCCTCCAGCTTTTTCTGCGCCGTGTTCTTCCGGCGCTTAAATTTTACAATACCGGTGGCCTCGTCGAAAAGCTCCCGGGATTCCTCCGGCTTACTGCTCAAGATCCGGTCAATCTGGCCCTGTCCGATGATGGAATAGCCCTCTTTACCGATACCGGTATCGTAAAACAGCTCGTTGATATCCTTGAGCCGGCAGGCCGCGCCATTGATCAGGTACTCGCTCTCGCCGGAGCGGTAGAGACGTCTTGACACCGTCACCTCTTCATAATCTATGGCCAGCTGATGATCGGAATTATCCAGCGTAATCGCCACATAGGCATAGCTTAAGGGCCGCCGGTTTTCGGTTCCCGCGAAGATGACGTCCTGCATACTGCCGCCTCGCAGCTGCTTCACCCGCTGCTCGCCCAGAACCCAGCGCACCGCGTCCGCCACATTGCTCTTGCCGCTGCCGTTTGGTCCTACAATGCCGGTGATCCCGTTGTGAAAATCGAATACAATCTTATTTGCAAAAGACTTAAACCCTTGTACCTCTATACTTTTTAAATACATTCCTTACCCCGTTACCTGCGGACCTTTCTCTCCAGAAGCGCCCGGTACGCCGCCTCCTGCTCAGCCGCCTTCTTGGTCCGGCCGCTACCGCTTCCCAGCACCTTCTCCTTCAGCATTACATTCACCGTGAACCGCTTGTTGTGATCCGGTCCCTCCTCCTTCACCAGCTCATAGTGAATCGGCTCCTCCGTTTCACTCTGAATCTGCTCCTGAAGGATAGTCTTGCTATCATAAAAGAGTTTTTTGTGCTCGATATCATTCAGGATAAAACGATGCACAAATTCTTTTGCATTAGCAAAACCACCGTCCAGATAGATCGCTCCCAGCAATGCTTCCATGGCGTCCGAGGTGATGGAATCCCGGTCTCTTCCTCCGGTCAGCTCCTCACCCTTGCCCAGACGCAGCCATTCGCCCAGTCCCAGATCCCGGGCGCACAAAGCCAATGTCTGCTCACAGACGATGCTTGCGCGGGTGCGGGTCGCCTCGCCCTCCGGCATGGTCGGGTAATTCTGATACAGAAATTCACTGGTAGCCAGCTCCAGTACCGCGTCTCCCAGAAATTCCAGACGCTCATTATTCATAAGCTTGTCCCAATGGCGCTCATTGGCATAGGAGCTGTGGCACAGAGCATGCTCCAGAAGCCTCCGGTCGTGAAAATGATATCCCAGCTTGTGTTCCAATTCTTCCAGCTTCATACTAGTTCTCCTGTTCTTATTCTATCCTGAGGATAGTTCCTGCTATATAAAAATGTCCCAGAAAAGCCCGCGGCCTTTCTGAGACAACCTTATACTTTCTTAGTCCTTCTTCAGATTGCGGATTGCTTCTACCGCGTCGCCGACAGATACGATTTTCTCTGCTTCCTCCTGGGCGATCTCGATGTCAAATTCTTCCTCAATTCCCATGATAATCTGAAATACGTCCAGGGAATCTGCTCCCAGATCATCTACAAAGGTGGTATCCATGGTGATTTCATCCTCGTCCACGTTCAGCACATCTGCGATAATTCCTTTCAGCTTTTCAAATTCCATTGTTTCATCCTTCCTCTCTTACAATATTCTCTCTAATCTTATCATTAATCCGCTGCTCCTTAAATGTGACGCACTGGATAATAGAGTTTCTGACTTCCTTTGCCTTGGAGCTTCCGTGAGTCTTGACTACCAGTCCCCGAAGTCCCAGAAGCGGTGCTCCGCCGTATTCGGTCGCGTCAAAGGACTTCAAGGTCTCCTTCAGCGCCGGCTTCACCAGAAGCGCGCCGATTTTGCTTCGGAGAGTGCTCATCATGCCCGCCTTGATCTTGCTGACCAGCACGGCTCCCACGCCCTCGTAAAGCTTCAGAATGACATTTCCCACAAAGGCCTCGCATACGATGACGTCTGCCTGTCCGTGGGGAATCTCCCGGGCTTCGATATTGCCGATAAAGTTGATGCCTTCGCATTCTTTCAGAAGCGGGAAGGTCTCTTTTACCAGAGCATTGCCCTTCTCCTCCTCGGCTCCGATATTCACGATCGCCACGCGCGGATTCTTTACGCCCATGACATGTTCCATATAGATCGAACCCATCTTGGCAAACTGCACCAGGTGGGACGGTCTGGCGTCCACATTGGCTCCGCAGTCAATCAGCAGGGATACGCCCTTCTCCGTCGGAATCAGCGGCGCCAGAGGCGGTCTCTCCACGCCCTTAATCCGTCCTACCAGAAGCTGTCCGCCCGCCAGTACGGCTCCGGAACTTCCGGCTGACACGAAAGCGTCTGCTTTTTCTTCTTTTACCAGCTTCAGTCCTACTACAATGGAAGAATCCTTCTTTGTCCGGATAGCCGCCACCGGCGGCTCTGCTGTCTCGATCACTTCCGTTGCGTTTACAACCTCTACCTGCTGCTCTCTATAGGAATAACTCTTCAGCTTCTCCCGAATCAGTTCTTCTCTGCCCACGAGAATGACCTGAATGTCCTCCCGCAGTGCTACGGCTTCCATAGCGCCCTTGATAATTTCGTCCGGCGCATTGTCTCCGCCCATTGCGTCTACCGCAACTCTGATCATTTCCTGCATGAATCTTTCCCTCCCGATCTTCTGATCTATGTACTCAGATCCTTTATCATAATACTAAATATCAAATGAGAAATCAACAGTTTCTTTGCCGGGTTTGCTTTTTCCCGCAATCCATGTATAATTACAAATAACGGGTTCCCCTCTGGCGGAAACCCGCATTCTGACAATTTGAGGTTTTATGATGAAAAAAAATTTTTTAGGAAATACAGGGATTGCGGTCAGTATCGCCGGCTTCGGCGTTCTTCCCATGGGGCCCAGCCAGCTGGCGCTGCCGGTAGAGCAGGGGGCGGGCGTGATCCGCTATGCATTGGAGCATGGATTTAACTTTCTGGATACGGCGCAGTATTACCGCACCTATCCGTATATCAAAAAGGCATTGGAACAGGGGGCCTTTGACGACGTGGTCATTTCCTCCAAATCCCTCTGCACCGATTATGACGGCATGATGGAGGCGGTGCTGGAGGCCCGGGAGGAGCTGGGGCGCGGCGTCATC
>CAKRTY010000064.1 GCA_934402125.1 uncultured Anaerosacchariphilus sp.
CTTCAGGATGATCTCCTCGTCCAGCGGCTTGATGGTATGGATATTGATAACCTCTGCGGAAACACCCTCTGCTGCCAGCTTTTCAGCCGCTTCCAGAGCGCTGTTCACGCACAGACCTGTCGCTACGATAGTCAGATCGGTACCCTCTCTTAACAGGATACCCTTGCCAAGCTCAAACTTATAGTTTGCCTCGTCATTAAATACCGGAACAGCCAGTCTGCCAAAGCGCAGATAAACCGGTCCTTCATACTCTGCCGCTGCCTTGACAGCCGCTCTCGCCTCTACATCATCTGCCGGATTCACAACAACCATACCCGGGATTGTGCGCATCAGGGCGATATCTTCATTACACTGATGGGTAGCTCCATCCTCACCTACAGAAATTCCTGCATGGGAAGCAGCAATCTTTACATTCAGATGGGGATATCCTACGGAGTTACGAACCTGCTCAAATGCACGACCTGCCGCAAACATAGCGAAGGTACTGCAGAACGGAATCTTACCTGTGGTAGCCAGGCCTGCAGCGATACTTACCATGTTGCCCTCTGCGATACCACAGTCGAAGAAACGATCCGGATATGCTTTCTTAAATACACCTGTCTTAGTTGCACCGGCAAGGTCTGCATCCAGTACCAGAATGTTCGGATTCTCAGCGCCAAGCTCTTTCAGCGCGTTGCCATAACTCTCTCTTGTTGCGATCTTCTTTACTTCTGACATAATGCTTCACCTACCTTCTCCAAATCTGCCATTGCGACTGCATACTGCTCATCGTTCGGAGCAGCGCCATGCCAGCCCGCATTGTTCTCCATAAAGGAAACATTCTTACCCTTTACTGTCTTCATAATGATAGCTGTGGGCTGACCCTTGATGGTCTTTGCCTCGTTCAGCGCCATGCGAATCTCATCAAAATTATGACCGTCAATGTTGATTACATGGAAGTTGAACGCTTTAAATTTATCGTCGATGGGATACGGGGAGTTTACCTCACCGATAGGTCCGTCAATCTGAAGGTTGTTGTTATCTACAATGACGCACAGGTTGTCCAGATGCTTCGCGCCTGCGAACATAGATGCCTCCCAAACCTGTCCCTCCTGAATCTCGCCGTCACCCAGCAGTGTGTATACACGATAGCTGTCGCCGGAAATCTTTGCAGAAAGAGCCATACCTACCGCTGCGGAGATGCCCTGTCCCAGAGAGCCACTGGACATATCAATACCCGGTGTATGCTGCATACAGGGATGTCCCTGAAGATGTGATCCGATATGTCTTAAAGTAACCAGATCCTCCTTCGGGAAAAATCCTCTCTCAGCCAGCACAGAGTACAGACCCGGAGCTGTGTGTCCTTTGGAAAGTACGAAACGGTCTCTGTCTGCTTTCTTCGGATCCTTCGGATCGATATTCATCTCTTCGAAATACAGATATGTAAACATATCTGCTGCTGACAAAGATCCACCCGGATGTCCGGACTTTGCGCTATGAACAGCAGTAACGATACCCTTACGGACTTCATTCGCCGTCTTCTGGAGTTCTAAATTCGTCATGTTTGTCCCACCTTTATTATATTTTTGTAAAATAGAATCCTGCTTTGCAGGATTCTCCGCCTGCGGCGGGTCGCTTTAGCGACACACTTCCTCTCCGCCGCAGTGCGATAAATCTGCTTCTTCTAGTATACAGACACTTTCCGTTCCGGTCAAGCCGTTCTTCGTGAATTCCTGTCTGTTCTTGTCTGAAATTCTGTATTTCTACAGCTCTACCCGCCCCTCCAGCGCCCGGAGCAGCGTCACCTCGTCGATATATTCCAAATCGCCGCCCACCGGTACGCCGCTGGCAATCCGGCTGACCTTAATTCCGGTCGGTTTGATCAGCTTACTGATATACATGGCTGTCGTCTCCCCTTCCAGACTGGAGTTGGTGGCGATGATGACCTCGTCCACGTCCCCCTGCAGTCTGGTCATCAGCTCCTTCAGCTTGATGTCCGCGGGACCGATACCGAGCATCGGGGAAATGGCTCCGTGAAGCACATGATAGACGCCGTCGTATTTCCCGGTTTTCTCATAAGCGGCCAGATCCCGGGTATTCTCCACCACCATAATCACCTTGTGGTTTCGCTTGGGATTGGCGCAGATGGGGCACAGTTCCTGATCCGTCATGGTAAAGCATTCCTTACAATAACGGACATTTTTCTTTGCGCTTATAATGGAATCCGACAGTGCCTGCACCTTCTCCAGCGGCATATTTACGATATGAAAGGCCAGCCGCTGGGCTGTCTTGCCGCCGATTCCCGGAAGACTCGACAGCTGCTCAATTAATTTACTGATTTGACTGCTGTAATAGTCCATTAGAACGGAAAGCCTCCGCCAAGACCGCCGGTCAGACCGGACATCATGGACGCGGAATCCTCCTCCTGCTGCCGGAGCACCTGATTTACCGCAATCTGAATCATCTCCTCCAGAGTCTCCACATCCTCCGGATCGATGGCGTCCGGATCGATGGTCACTTTGGTAATCTCCTTCTTACCGGACATGGTCACCTCAACAGCTCCGCCTCCCGCTGCCGCTGTGTACTCCTTCTCCTCCAGTGCCTTCTGATTTTCCTCCATCTGGCGCTGCATCTTCTGTGCCTGTTTCATCAGGTTGTTCATATTGCCGGGCATGCCCATGCCTCCCGGAAATCCACCTCTTTTTGCCATTTTTTTACTCCTCCTTATTCGTCTTCAAATTCAATTTCTGTATGAATGACCTGTTCGATGTCAATCGCTCCCACCTCACTGTGGGGGTCATTTTCCATACAGGCTACCAGAATCTCCATGTCCTTTCCGGTATCCTGCAGGATTACATGTTTTATCTCCTGAAGGTGTCTGGTCTCCTTCAGAAATGCCTCGCCGGTGGGCGTCGCCGCTATAATGCCAAGTTTCCCGTCGCCAACGGCCTTCAGCTGCGCGCCCTTCAGATAGGTACGCAGCAGCGGATGCAGGCGGTTCAGCACATTGTGCCAGTTCTTCACCACGTTCTGGACGTCCTCGGGCAGGGATTTCGGCGCCGGTGCCTCCGGTGCGGGCTTCTTCGGCTCTGCGGCCGCGTCCCGGGGAGCTTCGCCGTTCTGCCAGCCGCCCCCATAGGAAATCGCTCCGGACTGAAGCTGTGCCATTTTTTCCTCGAATTCCTCCTCCAGCACCCGGATCCGATCCAGAAGCACGTCTGTGTTCGTCTCCATGGCCGGACGACATAGCTTGATGAAGGCCACCTCCACCTGAACCCGCTTCTGGGAGGCGTAGCGAATCTGTCCGCCCAGCTCCGAGAAAATACGGATATACCGCATCAGAGTATCGTCCTCGATCTGCAGTGCCTCCTCTTTCAGGCGAGCCAGGTTCTCGGTGGACACATCCAGAATATCTTCCATATTATCATTGCTTTTCAGAAGCAGCAGATTCCTGAGATACCAAGTAAAGTCGGTCACAAACTGTCCCAGCTCCCGGCCCTGGATCACCAGCTCCTCAATCTCCGCCATGACGCCGGGCAAATTCCGTTCCAGCGTCATTCGCAGAAGCTTGCTGTAAACTTCAGTATCCACCGCTCCCAATACGTCCAACACATGATCATAGGTCAGCTTCTGGTTCAGATAAAAGGCAATACACTGATCCAGAAGGCTTAAGGCGTCTCGCATGGAGCCGTCTGCGGCCTTGGCGATGTAGCGCAGAGCCTTTTCCTCGGTCTCCACGCCCTCTTTTTCCGTCAGCTCCTGCAGTCTGGCGGTAATGGTGTCCGCCGTAATCCGCCGGAAATCATACCGCTGACACCGGGACAGGATCGTCACCGGAATCTTGTGGGCCTCTGTGGTCGCCAGAATAAAGATGACATAGGAGGGCGGCTCCTCCAGGGTTTTTAAGAGCGCGTTGAAGGCCCCGATGGAGAGCATATGCACCTCGTCAATGATGTAGACCTTGTATTTTCCCTCTGTGGGCGAATAAGCCACCTCGTCCCGAATCTCACGAATGTTGTCCACGCCGTTGTTGGAGGCTGCGTCGATTTCTATCACATTCATGGAAGTGCCTGCCGCTATAGAGCGGCAGGCCGCGCACGTTCCGCAGGGATTGCCATCCACCGGGTGTTCACAGTTCACCGCCCGGGCGAAGATCTTCGCAACCGTTGTTTTTCCGGTACCGCGGGTACCGCAAAACAGGTAGGCATGTCCGATTCTGTCTGCTTTAATCTGATTTTTTAATGTGGTTACAATGTGATCCTGTCCCCGGACGTCTCCAAACTCTGTAGGCCGGAACTTCCGGTAGAGGGCCATATACGACATATATGATATCCCTTTCCTGATTAATCTCCGAAGCTGATGCCAATCATCTTTGCTTCTGATATGATAGAAGAATTCGGGTCTACGAACTTCAGCTTACCCGCAGACTCCTCCAGCGGAATCCGCTGACACTCTCCATTTACAATACCAATCATGCAGCCATATACCTCGTCTACGATAGCCTGCGCTGCAGCCGCGCCCAGTCTGGTGGAAAGCACGCGGTCATAGGGGCAGGGACTGCCGCCCCGCTGGGTATGTCCCGGAACCGTGACACGGACCTCGGTGCCTAAGCGCTCGGTCAGTTGAGCCGCAATCTCGTAGGATACAGTCGGATACTTATAGGTCTCCATGAATTTCTTCAAATCCTTCTTGCTCATTTCGGCACGCTCCTTGGGAATCGCGCCCTCTGCCACCGCCAGAATGGTGAAGCCCTTCTTCTGCTTATTGCGGGCCTCTATGGCCTGGCAGATACTGTCGATGCTGTAGGGGATCTCCGGAATCAGAATGATATCCGCTCCTCCGGCGATACCTGCGTGCAGGGTCAGCTGTCCTACCTTGTGTCCCATAACCTCCACGATGAATACACGGCCATGGGAGGCTGCCGTGGTATGGATACAGTCGATGCAATCCGTAGCGATATCCACTGCGCTCTGGAAACCAAAGGTCATATCCGTGCCCCAGATATCGTTATCGATGGTCTTCGGCATATGGATAATATTCAGACCCTCCTCCCTAAGAAGGTTGGCAGTCTTCTGGGTTCCATTTCCGCCCAGAATCACCAGGCAGTCCAGACGCAGCTTATGGTAGGTATGCTTCATGGCCTCTACCTTGTCCAGTCCGTTTTCATCCGGCACCCGCATCATTTTGAAGGGCTGGCGGGAGCTTCCCAGGATAGTTCCGCCCTTGGTCAGAATTCCCGAAAAATCTCTCGGGGTCAGCATCCGGTAATTTCCGTAAATCAGGCCCTTATAACCTTCCTCAAAGCCGTAAAGCTCTACCTCGTCCAGTGCATTGCATACACCCTTTACGATTCCGCGCATGGTCGCGTTCAGTGCCTGGCAATCTCCACCGCTGGTCAGCATTCCGATTCTTTTCATATTGCACGCCTCCATATCTTTGATTTTCGCGCCATGCATCTGTGGTGTATGATTCGCTGCCTTATGCATGACAATATTTATGTTTAGTGTAGCATAAATCGGGGATTCTCACAAGGAGGAAGTGAGCTGTGCTATGGTTTTAAAAGTGCCTGCCGCACACCCAGGGTTCCGCCATGTTTCAGGGCATAGGCTTCTTCAGGTTTTTATAATAAGCAGTTAATTCTGTCATCCTGTTCACCTCCGGATTCATTATACAGCATTTCCGGAAAGAAAACATGTTTTTATGTGAAAACGGGTTCAAACCCAGCGTTGCCGGCTTGTACCCGTTTTTTTACTGTTAGAACTCAGTGTATACGATATGGTTTCTTATGACTTTTAAAGGACGCTATCTGGGAACATATCTCAGACAGGTAATCGTTCCGTCCGGATTCAGCGTATAGGTCTCCACCCAGGCATCGTCCATGGCGGCCGTATGTTTTTCCATGATGACACTCATTCCGGCGCCGTCCGGGAAATATTCTTTCATAATTGCAGCAGCCGTATCCGCGTCAACCAATGTTTCTCCGGATTCCTCAAAGATAAATTCCTCTGCGGTAACGGTTTTTCTGGAGTCTTCCACCGGTTTGGCTTTTTCATTTATATTTTCCGTCGTAAGGCTGTTGAGCCACCGGTCGCCCTCCGATAATATCCAAAGATATCCTCCGTTCGGTTCCGAATCATTGATGTCGGCAATAATTCCGGAAGCTTTTACAGAATCTGCTTTTGCAGTGTTTACCGGCAAGTCAAACAGGGCATTTATCCCCTGATAGGTCTCGCTCCTGAGTATTTCACCGGTATCCGTATCATAGATGTATGCCTGATTATTATACATATCGCCATCGGACACTCCCACATAAATGCCGCAGTCCGCAAAGTATTCCACATTGTCAGTCTCCACCAGCCGGTACTGGATCCCGTCTGAGACAAAGCAGGTGACACCGCCGCTTAAGGTATAGGCATTATATTTTTCCGGGTTGAGGCCATGAATATAGGGGGATACAAAAAATTGTGTGCGTTCGAAGTCGTCGCTCTGCACATCCGGCATGGGCTTTCCGTCTGCGTAGGCGATAGCTACCGCAATATAGGTCTTGTCTCCATCCACATTGCCCTGATCATCCTTGGATAAATGTTCGGAGATTTCGTTGCCGGAGACCACACCCAGAAGTGTGATATCATAATCACCGCAGTGCTGTGTCTCATATTCTGAAAGCCAATTGCTCTTCTCAAAATGCGAAGCCAGCTGCTCGTCCGCATTGGCCATTGCCACGTCCCTGGCAGAGAGATAGCGCCAGGCAGCAAAGACAGTAACAGATGAGGCTATGAGAAGTGCTGCCACAGCCACTGCTGCCGGAAGGTGCCTCCGATTTTTTATCGTTCTTCTTGGAACAGTTTTATGAGTTACAGATGAACTTCGTGTCTGTCTCTTCATTTTCAAATCGTCCTCCTTAATTTCAGGAATAAGGGCCTGCTTTAAAAGTTGCTCCAGTCTCTCATCGTTCATAACCGAGTGCCTCCAATCTGGCTTTTAATAAATTTTTCGCCTTTCTGAGCCTTGTTTTTACCGTTCCCTCCGGAATGTGCAGAATTTCTGCTATTTCAGAGATCCGCATATCGGCAGAATAAAACAGGTAAACGGGCAGCTTATATTTCTCAGGCAAAGCGGCAACAACACCTCGTACCGTCTCCAGTTCATTTTGCTGCAAAAGCTCCTGCTCCGGGGAAATGACACTGGCCTGAGCCGGACACTGCCAGCCGGTATCTTCCAGCGCCTCCACACTTTCCATAGGAAGTATGCGGTTTCTGGCGGCGTATTTTCTTCTGCTGTTTTTCCAGAGAAACAAGGCTGTGGATAAGGCATAACTTTTCGTGTGCGGGCCAAGCAGTAACGTCTGCTTTTTTTCAGTCAGCTTCAGCATGGTATCCTGATACAGATCGTCTCCTGCCTCGCTTCCGCCGGCAGTCATCCGGCAAAAGCGCAGAATATCACAGCCATATGTAAGGATAAACTGCTCGATTTCATGATCATTCATAAATGGTTATCCTTTTACCTTTCTTCTTTAAGTCGACTTATAAGAATTTTATCTTACACTTATAGAATGTAGTGAAGCACCAAAATGGTTTTCTTTTATATAAATCAGATCCTCTGTACCATAACACAGGCAGGCGATTTTGAAATCCCGCTCTTGAAATGCATCGGAAAATATATTATACTATTAGTCGCTGGTTCTCAGCAATGGAGGAGTACCCAAGTGGCTGAAGGGTCTGGCTTCGAACACCAGTAGGTCGGTAGCACCGGCGCGAGGGTTCAAATCCCTCCTCCTCCGTTTCTTTATAGCAAAAAGCAAGACAGGACGTATCCTGAATTTCCATGATACAGTCCTGTCTTGCTTTTTATTTTTTACTGTTTTTCCGTAATCCCGTCTATGTGAAAACCGCCGCCGCTTTTCTTATTTTAATCTATCCAGCAGCTCCTGCACCGTCTGGTTGTACACCGGATGCCTCACCCAGGGCGCGATCTGTGCCAACG
>CAKRTY010000065.1 GCA_934402125.1 uncultured Anaerosacchariphilus sp.
GCATAGACGATACCGCCCTTTAAGTAATTGGCGTCGCCGTATGCTTCCAGCTTATCCGGTGTGAAATAGGAAGCGTTCAGGCCGGTAATATCCTTCACGGTCTTCATATCCCAGATACCCTGGAACTTCAGGTTATGAATAGTCATTACTGTCTTAATTCCCTGGAAGAAGGGATTGTCCTGGAATGAATCATTCAGGAACACCGGCACCAGTCCGGTCTGCCAGTCATGGCAATGGATAATGTCCGGACGGAAATCCAGGGACGGCAGCGCGGAAATCGCTGCCTTGGAGAAGAACGCGAACTTCTCAATATCCTCGTAAATATTGCCGTAGGGTTTCGGTCCGGCAAAATAATATTCATTATCAATAAAATAGAACTTTACGCCCTCGTATTCCAGCTCCATGATTCCCACATACTGGCTGCGCCATGCCAGATTCATATAGAAATGGGTCACATATTTCATCTGATCCTTCCATTCCTGACGGATGCACATGTACTTGGGAATCATTACCCGGATATCATACTGTTCTTTATCGAAATATTTCGGCAATGATCCTACTACGTCGGCCAGTCCTCCCGTCTTGATAAAAGGAACCGCTTCTGAAGCGACAAACAAGATCTTTTTCACTGCATTTCCTCCCAGCTCGCTTTTGCATTTTATTTATATTCATTATAGCGCATTTGGAATATATTTAAAAGTAAAATTTGTGCAATTTTTACATTACGAGGCTTTTCTCTTGTTTTCCAGACGAATCCGATCCGAAATCAGGGCGATAAACTCGGAATTGGTGGGTTTTCCCTTGCCATTGCTGACTGTGTAACCGAAAAGCTCGTCAATGGTATCCATTTTTCCTCTGCTCCAGGCTACCTCAATGGCGTGACGGATAGCCCGTTCCACGCGGCTGGGCGTAGTCTGATAATGCTTGGCAATGGTCGGGTACAAAATCTTGGTTACGGAGCTCAGCATTTCCATATCCTTCACGGTCATAAGAATCGCGTCCCGCAGATACTGATATCCTTTGATATGTGCCGGAACACCGATTTCATGAATCATATGGGTGACTTCCTTCTCCAGATCCGGCTCCTCATACTTCATTCCGGCGTCCCGCGGCTCCGACAGACAGACCGGTCTTTTTAACTGCGTTCCCTCTTTTTGAAAGCTCCGGAGACGCCCCAGCAGCATCTCATTGTTAAACGGCTTCATGATATAGTAGCTGGCGCCAAGCGCAAAGGCATCCTCTGTCACCCGCTCCTGGCCAATGGCTGACAGCACCATGATTGCCGGCATTTTCTTCAGTGTTTGATCCTCCCTCAGCTTTTCCATAACGCCCAGGCCGTCTATCTTCGGCATAATCAGATCCAGAAGCACTACGTCAGGCATGTTCCTGCGAATCATCTCCACTGCCTCTTCCCCATCTGTCGCTGTTCCCACCAGCTCCATGCCTTCTTCTGTCTGAATCAGCGTATGCAGCATTTCCACCATTCTTTCGTTGTCATCTGCAATCGCGATTTTAAGTTTTTCCACAATAATCCCCCCGTTTCTTTATTTCCCGTGTTTTTGTGATACCCATATTATAGGCATTTTTTCCCTTTTTTCGCAATTACAATCGTCCTTCATTTTGGGACAGTCACGGACAGTTTTCGACAGACTTGTCCTCTAACTGACAAGGGCAAGCATCTCCTCTATAAAGATACCGTAACCTTTTGTCGGATCATTCACAAATACATGGGTTACGGCGCCAATCAGTTTCCCGTTCTGGAGAATAGGCGAGCCGCTCATTCCCTGGACAATCCCTCCGGTCAGCTCCAGCAGCTCCGGATCCGTCACCCTAAATACCAGTCCCTTATTCACATCTGCTTCCTGGCAGCGTATCTCCTCCACCACAATCCGGTAATCCTTCACCGTACCGCTGACGCCGCTTCGCACCAGTGCCTCTCCCTCCTGAATTTCCTGCTTATAGCCTACCGGAAGCTGTTTGGAAAACAGCTTTTCTGAAAGTCTCTCCGTTCCCTCCCCAAAGATTCCGACCTCGGTATTTTCCCGGATCTGTCCGCATATAAGGCTGTCCCGATAGCGAATCAGTCCGGCCACCTCTCCCGGACTGCCCGGCTCTCCCCGGTGAATTTCCGCTACAGTAGTATCATAGAGTTTTCCGGCGCTGAGTTTCAGAAGCTCTCCTGTATCCGAATCGTTAATGCCGTGTCCAAGCGCTCCAAAATGCCCGTCTTCCGTAAGAAAAGTCAGGGTGCCGATTCCCTGGGTATTGTCCCGCACCCAGATTCCAAGGCGGTAGCCATTCTCTGTATCCACAGCCTGCAGCCGGATTGAAAAGCTCTGTCCTCCTCTTTCGATTCCCAGCACCAGTTTTTGGTTTCCATTTTCTTCCACTTTTTCAATCAGCTTTTCTTTTTCCCGTATTTCTGTCCCATTCACAGAGCGGATATAATCTCCGGCCTGTACCAGACGGAAAGCCGGCTCATAATTCAACCCATCCCGCCCTGTGATTTTTCCGGTTCCGATCACCATCACGCCATCTGTCTCCATGTAGATCCCCACCGGGATTCCGCCGGGCGTCAGAAAAGCTTCCTTTTTCACCTGTACCGTTGTTTCTTTAAGAGGAATCAGGCCCAGATACCGATAGGAAATCTGATAGCTTTTCTCGCTTTGGCTGTTGTAGGAAGCCTCCCGGGACGTCGCTTCGATGTCTGCCGTCACCGGGAATCCGGGCGCTGCCGGAGCCATACCTCCCTCAGTCTGGATATACGTATCCGGGATCTGTCCCCGCTCCCGGAAATAATCATAGACGCCCAGCCCCAGAAGACTGACGCACAAAAGAACCCATAAAATTTTCCGATATGTTTTTCTGTTTATCATCCCGTTCTCCCTGCTGCGCTGCCGCGCCCTTTTCGCGCCGAGAGCACATCAAAAAAAGGAAGAAACGATGCGCTCTCGTTTCTCCCTTTAGTATACAAACTCTGATTTTAAATAGTCTGGGACTTTTTGTTATCTGCCAGCTCTTTCATTTCGGATGCATTTTTTAAAACGGCCTCTGTGATCTTAGCGCCTCCCAAAATCCGCGCCAGCTCTTCCACACTTTCCTTTTTATCCAGTCTCCGGACTTCGGTACGGGTTCCCTCCTCAGTCACCTGCTTTTCTATGCGGAAATGACTGTCTGCCATAGCTGCTATCTGAGCCAGATGGGTAATACAGATAACCTGTCTGGTGCGCCCGATCAGCATCATTTTCTCCGATACCTTCTGGGCCGTCCGGCCGCTGATTCCCACGTCAATCTCATCGAAAATCACCGTTCCAATCTCGTCCTTGTCCGCCAGCACCGTTTTAATGGCCAGCATAATACGGGACAGCTCGCCGCCGGAGGCAATCTTCATAAGGGGACGCAAGGGTTCGCCGGGATTGGTGGAAATCACAAACTCCGCGTCGTCAAAGCCTTCCGCCGTATATCCCGGCAGCCGGTCAAATTTCATCTCAAATTCTACATTCAAGAAATTCAGGTCTACCAGGTGCTCCCGAATTTTTTCACAAAGCTGTTCTGCGTATGTCTTTCGTATCCCGCTGACCCGGGTGCAGAGTTCTGTAAGCTGCCGCTCCTGTTCCTGTATCTGCTTCTCCAGACGTTCCAGGTAAGCGTCATAATCCTGCAGGGCCGCAAGCCGCTCCTGCTGCTTCCGATCGTACTCCAGGACTGCCTCCAGACTCCTGCCATACTTGGATTTCAGGTGATTCAGGGTATTCAGGCGTTCCTCTGTCTCATGAAGCTCTTCCTCGGAAAACTCCAGGGAAGACACGTAATCCGCAAGCTCCCGGTTAAAATCATTCAACAGGCTGTCGATATCAGAAAGCTGTCCGGTCAGATCCACCAGGCCCTCGTCCACTCCGGCTACGCTCTGAAGCTCCCGGAGCGCTCTTCCCACTGCGGTGCCTGCGCTCTCCGCTTCCTCATAGCCCGTCAGTCCGTAGGCGGTTCCCGCCGCTTCCATCAGACGTCGCGCATGGGTCATCTTCCGGTATTTCTGCTCCAGTTCCTCGTCCTCACCCAGAACCAGTCCGGCTTCTTCTATCTCTTTTGTCTCAAATTCCAGAAGTGACAGCTCCCGCAGCCGGCTTTCTTCGTCCAACCTGGCGTTCTTCTGTTCTTCTTCCAGCTTTTTCCATTTCATATAGGCAGCCGAAAGCTCTGTCTTTACCGGCTGCAATTCTGTCCGTGCGTAGGTGTCCAGAATCTCCAGATGTTTTTTCTTCTGTAACAACGACTGATGTTCGTGCTGCCCGTGTACGTCAATCAGCAGATCCGCCGTCTCCCTCAGCTGACTTAAGGTGACCGTCTCTCCGTTGATTTTATTGATACTTTTCCCGTTCATGATTTTCCGGGAAAGGATCACCTGATTTTCCTCCGGAATCACGTCCAGCTTTTGCAGGCTGGCCTTCAGCTTTTCACCGGTTACGGAAAAGACCAGCTCTGCCAGGCCGTATTCGGCACCCGGACGCACCAGCTCCTTCGAAGCCTTGCCGCCCAGAGCCAGACTGACGGAACCAATGACGATAGACTTACCCGCGCCGGTTTCTCCGGTCAGGATATTTAAGCCTTCTGTAAAATCAATCTCCGCTTCACGAATCAACGCCAGATTTTTCACATGCAGATGTTCTAACATACTCTTCCTTTCGCTGTTATCCCCTGATTGCCTTCTTCAGTTTTTCCATCACGATCATGGTGTCGTCTACGCTGCGGACCGCGCAGAAAATCGTATCATCTCCCGCGATACAGCCGACGATTTCCTGCCAGTGCAGGGCGTCCAGCGCCGCTGCCGCCGCCATAGCCATACCGGCTACGGTCTTGACTACCAGAATATTCTGGGCCATTTCCATGGACATGAAGCTGTCCCGGAGAATACCGATGTATTTATCCCCCATGTGATCGCTGCTTCCGGGAACCACCACATAACGCTGCCGTCCGCCCACTGCCATCTTGGTCAGCTTCAGCTCCCGGATATCCCGGGATACGGTAGCCTGGGTCACGCGGAATCCTGCCTCATTGAGACGGGCTGCCAGCTCCTCCTGTGTCTCGATGGCATACTCGTTGATCAGTTCGATAATCTTTGCATGCCGTTCTATCTTCATTTGGTTTCCTCCCACTGCAGTTTCTGCTTTTTGCTTCTCAATTCCCACGCATTTTATCCCGCAGGGCCTCCAGAAAGCTCACCTTGCTGATCTTCAGGATATTTACGGTCTTTTCCGACTTCTGTATCTCCACGTAATCTCCGGTCGCCACCGGAACCTGTACCTCCCCGTCAAAGGTCACAAAGGCTTCCTCTCTCTGGTTTCTTCTGCCGGAACCGGTCTGTATGGTAACCCGGTCGCCGCCGGACAGCACAATGCTTCTGGCTGTCAGCGTATGGGGACAGATGGGCGTCACCACAATCATGCTGGCCATAGGCGATACGATGGGGCCTCCCGCAGATAAGCTGTAACCGGTGGATCCGGTGGGGGTGGACACAATCATACCGTCTGCGGAATAGCGGTTCAGCGGTTCCCCGTTGACTGCTATCTCGTAATCAATGATACGGAGCGCCCCGGCGCGGTTCACTACGATATCATTGAGCGCCAGGTTCTGTACCGGCTCTCTGCCTTCCCGGTATACCGTTCCCTCCAGCAGCATCCGCGGCTCTATGGTATAATTATCCAGAATCAGGCTGTCCAGGGCTTCCTCCACGCCGGACTTCTCAATCTCAGCCAGGAATCCCAGGGTTCCCAGGTTTACCCCCAGCAGTGGGATCTTCCGATCTACCGTGTCCCGGGCCGCCTGAATCAGCGTGCCGTCGCCTCCCAGCACCAGGATACATTCCGTATCGGAGGGGATCAGCGACGCGTCCGTATAACGGTAATTGCCCTGGGCTCCGCTGCCCTGCTCCTTCTGGAATTCCCGCACCGTACACTGACAGCCTCTGGCCTTCAGGTACGCGTGAATCTGCCGGGTGGTCTTTAGATCTTTATCTTTTTCTGTATTGGTAATCACATAAAATCGATTCATCTGTATCTCTTCCCGGTTTTTATTTTACATCCAGCGTCCCATGGGCTTCCTCTACCACCTGCTCCGGCTGTACGCCCTCAGGGAGATGAGCCTTCATTTCTTCCCAGGAGGGCAGCTCCTCCAGGGCTTCCCTTCCGGTCTTCTGAAGCCATACCAGATACTCGATATTGCCCTCGGGCCCCTTGATGGGAGAAAATTCCAGTGCCAGAATCTCATAGCCGATGGCCCATGCGTAGGTCAGAACCATCTCGATGACCTCCAGATGGGTACTCTTTTCCCGCACTACGCCCTTTTTTCCTACCTTTTCCCGGCCCGCCTCAAACTGGGGCTTAATCAGGGCCACCACCTGACCGTCGTCGCTTAAAAGCTCCCGCACCGGCAGCAGTACCTTGGTCAGGGAAATAAATGCCACGTCGATGGACGAAAACTGCGGCCGTTCCTGAATCTGATCCGGCGTCAGGTAACGGATATTGGTTTTCTCCATACAGACTACCCGGGGATCGCTCCGAAGCTTCCAGTCCAGCTGATTGGTTCCCACGTCCACCGCATATACCTTCACTGCGCCGTTCTGCAGCATACAATCCGTAAAGCCGCCGGTGGAAGAGCCCACATCCATGCAGACCTTTCCTTCCAGGCCCAGATCGAAATGGGCCACTGCCTTCTCCAGCTTCAGACCGCCGCGGCTCACATACCGCAGCTTCTGTCCGTGTATTTCGATGGGGGCTGCCTCGTCAAACATGGAGCCGGCCTTATCCTCCCGCTGTCCCTTTACAAAGACCTTGCCTTCCATAATGATTGCTTTCGCCTGTTCCCTGGATTTTGCCAGTCCTCTGTTCACCAGAAGCACATCCAGACGTACCTTCATACTCTTCTCTCCTAAACCTTTTCTTTTATATCTCGCTGACGTAGGCCGTGATGATCCGCTTGACAATGGTTTCCGCGTCCAGACCCACCTCTTTCTGCAGCAGGGCCACATTGCCATGCTCCACATACTCGTCCGGCAGGGCAATATTCAGAACCTTCAAATCAAAGCCACGGTCATTTACATATTCCAGCACATGGTCGCCAAAGCCACCGTTTCTTACATTTTCTTCCAGTGTCACCAGAAGCTTATGCTGCTTCGCCACTTCCTCCAACATCTGCTCGTCCAGAGGCTTTACAAAACGGGCGTTGATGAGCGTACAGTTGTACCCCGTATCCTTCAGGGTATCCCGCACCTGCTCCGCCGTCTTTACCATGCTGCCCACAGCCATCAGCGCAATATCCGCTTCCTCATAGATCCATTCGCCTTTTCCGTAGGAAATGGGTGCCCGGAACTCCTGGAGACCGTCGTAGGCCTCGCCTCTGGGATACCGGAGGGCAATGGGGCCGTTATAATTCACGGCGAATTTCAGCATATCCGAAAGCTCCCATTTATTCTTCGGAGCCATTACCGTCATATTCGGAATGCTGGACAGATAAGACAGGTCAAAGATTCCCTGATGGGTCTCTCCGTCGCTTCCCACCAGCCCTGCCCGGTCGATGGCAAAGACCACGTGCAGGTTCTGGATACAGACGTCATGGAGCACCTGATCGTAGGCACGCTGCAGGAATGAGGAGTAGACCGCCACCACAGGCTTTAAGCCTCCCGCCGCCAGTCCTGCCGCAAAGGTCACCGCATGCTGCTCCGCGATTCCCACATCAAAAAACCTGTCCGGGAACATATTCCGAAAGCGCTTGAGACCGGTTCCGTCGGGCATGGCTGCGGTAATCGCCACCACCTTTTCATCCCGATCTCCCAGCTTTCGCATAACTGTTGAAAAAATATCCGTATAGTTGGCCTTGGCCCGTCTGCTCTTTGGCAGACCTGTTTCGATAACAAAGGGCTCCGCTCCGTGGAACCGGGAAGGGTGACGCTCTGCAGGCT
>CAKRTY010000066.1 GCA_934402125.1 uncultured Anaerosacchariphilus sp.
ACTTCCGTGAGATCATGGAGACTATCCTGAACGCGGGCGTGGAGAAGGTAATTCCGCACGTATACTCCTCTATCATCGACAAAGCTACCGGCAACACCCGTATTGAGGATGTGAAGAAGCTGCTGGCTATCGTGAAAGAGTTGGTATAAAAAATAGTTCCATAACAAAGGACCCTACATACGAGACAGAAGAAAAAGGCAGGAGGCCGCAAGGCCGACCTGTCTTTTTCACGTTCCTAAGTCTTAAAAGTATGGAAAAATCGCACAAAAACGGCTCCGTGTGTATCATGCAAAATCACGAAAAACAGAAAATACAAGAAAAAATATTAGAAAAACAGAAAATATTCTGGTAATATAAAAATATAGTAGCCAATAAACCGTTTCGCTGACTGCGCACGGTTTTTTTTGTAAAAGAAAGAATAAATACGGATAAAAGGAGGTTTCTCATGTTTGAAAAAGGTGGCTATATTGTGTACGGAACGACAGGCGTGTGTCAGATAGAAGATATTACAGGAATGAAGAGTAAGGGAGCCTCCGGTGAGAAGCTGTATTATGTGCTGCGACCCTGCTTCCAGAAGGGCAATACCATCTTTACCCCGGTGGATAACGGGAAGATTGCCATGCGGGCTGCTATGACCAGGGAAGAGGCAGAAATGCTGATAAAGCGGATTCCGCAGATAGAGGAGCTGGAGGAAGCCGACGACAGGGAGCGGGAGCGCCTTTACAAGGAAGCCATCAAAAGCGGTAAGCCGGGGGAGTGGATCCGGATTATCAAGACCTCCTATCTCCGGAGCCGGAAGCGTGAGGCGGAAGGCAAGCGGGCCACTACGGTGGACGATCGGTATTTCCATACGGCGGAAGACCATCTGTACGCGGAGTTGGCTGTCGTGCTGGGAATGGAAAGGGACGCGGTAAAAAAATATATCGGACAGAGCATCGAACAGCTGGAGGTATAGACAGCGGATACGGTAGAGGGACGAAAAGCCGGAAAGGTTTTTCGTCCTTTTTAGATCCGGAAAAGAAAGAAAAACTTAAGAATTGGCAGATTGACAGGTGCAGCTGTTTATGATAAGGTTTAATCAGATAAACCGGTTTAAAGCAATAGACTATATAACATGGAAAAGATATGGAGGTGCAAAATCTCAATGGAAGATTTAAAGTTATATGACGCGGAATACCGTCTGTTGGAGATTGTATGGGAAAAGGAGCCCTTAAGCTCCACAGAACTTTACAAGGAATGCCTGCCGAGACTGGGCTGGAAGAAATCGACCACTTACACAGTGCTTCGAAAGCTGGTAGAACGGAAAATTCTGAAAAATGAGAACGGGGCTGTGACAGCCCTGGTAAAGAAGGAGACTGTGCAGCGTTACGAGAGCCAGGCTGTGGTGGAAAAATGGTTTGACCATTCTCTGCCGGGTTTTGTGGCAGCATTCCTCGGAGAGAAGAAGCTCAGCCGGAAAGAGGCTGAGGAACTGAAGCAGCTGATTGACACCTATCAGGAAGACGGGGAGGATATGAGATGACGGACTTTATGACGGTATTGGGAAATCTGACTCTGGCTGCTTCACTGGCGGTTGTGCTGGTTCTGGCGGTGCGGGCGCTTCTTAAGCGGCTGCCCAAGCGATATCTGACGTTTTTGTGGCTGCCGGTCTTCTTCCGGGCGGTGTGTCCGGTTTCATTTCAGTCGCCTTTCAGTCTTTACCGGATTCTGAATGGAGAGCCGGGCTTTCACTCGACAGGCGGCAGAATGACCTTTACTCTGGCCGAATACCAGAGCGCAAGAATAACGGCAGCGCTGGAGCGCATAGGAGGCGTATTGAGCGATGGAAAGGGCGCTGCGGCTGCAAATGTGGCGACGGTAACGGAGGCAGGAGCAGAGGTTATATTGGAAAGAATCCTGTTTGAAATCTGGCTGGGCGGCGTGACAGTGGTGTTGCTTTACGGCCTGTTTTCCTGGCTGCGGCTGCGTCGGAAGACGGCGCTGGCAGTGAAGCTGGAAGAGGGCGTCTATGAGTCGGATCGGATAGGCTCTGCCTTTCTGCTGGGCTTTTTCCGGCCGCGGATTTATCTCCCGGCGGGACTTGCGTCAGAAGAACGGATTCTGGTACTGACGCATGAGAAGACCCATAAGCGGCGGCAGGATTCCCGGGTAAAATTGCTGGCCTGGCTGGTATGTGCGGTACACTGGTTCAATCCCCTGCTGTGGCGGGCCTTTATACTGCTGGCCCGGGATATGGAGATGGCCTGCGATGAACAGGTGCTGGAACAGTTGGGGACGGAGGAAAAGAAGCGTTACAGTACCTTCTTGCTGAAGCTTTCCGCGCCGGGCACGTTTCTGACTGGTACGCCGGTGGCTTTCGGAGAAAATTCTGTGAAGAGCCGGATTAAGAATATTCTCCGGTATAAAAAGACCAGAGCGGGAATCGCGGCGGCAGCCGTGGCGCTGGTGGCGGGCGCAGTCTGGTTCTGCCTGTCCAATCCGGCTTCGACTTTCGACGAGGACATCATCGGCGGCGCGGACGGTCCTACCTCCATCTTTCTGGCCGGAAAACTGAGCAGCGGAGATGATACGGCTTCCTTTGTATCCGGTGAAAATCTGAAGCTGGGTGGTGATGAGGAAAAAATTTACGAGGTGGTAAAAACCTTTGCGGAAGCAGCAGGCAATCGGGACGCGGATACCGTCTGGGAATTGTTGAGCCCGGTGCTGCAGCACAGTGACGACCTGGGTATCCAGGTGCAGGAAGACGGGACCAAGACCATGGGCGTATCCAGCCCATTTCTGGCAGACGGCCCGACCATCAGCCTGAGCATTGGAGACGGCAATGCAGAGGCAGAGATTACCTATCCGTCCATGACCAGCGATCCTTTGTGGTGGTCCTGGAAGGATTATATTACACTGGAAAAGAACGGGGATACCTACCGTGTGACGGCCTGGAAAACGAAATATTATGATGATATCACCAGTGCTGCAGAATTTGAGGAGGCTTACCGGATGTGGCAGCCGGATTATCTGAAGCCCACGGACGAAACGGCGGATCCGGATTCGAGCTTCGCTTCCTATCTGGTGAAGAATGATGTGACAGAGTCCTATCCGTCCTATTATGGGGAAGCATTTTCCACACCGGCGAAGGCACTGGAGACGACCCTGCACGTGTCCGGCGGCATAGGGAAGACGGAAGACGCGGATGGCGGCGATGTATGGGTCAATTATGAGTTCCCGGACGGAACCATCCGGGTGCGGATGACCCAGCCTGGCATAGATGAGGGCAGCCGGATCTGGGTGCCGAAGGAGATTCCTATGGGCTAAAGAGAAATCTCTTACAGTTCCTTTTTGCGGCTATTCTTTATGGCTGTCTATGAGGCTTCTCATCCAGATCCACCAGGATAATATCCGGCCCTATCTGCCGGATTTTACACCAGGGAATCTCGCACTCATTTTCTTTTCCCAGGAAGCCCCAGAGCTTTTCACCGGTGGTGGTAATCAGTGCCAGGATACAGCCATTTTTCGGATCAAAGACCAGATCGGATACGCAGCCCAGTCTCCGGCAGTCATGGATATTGATGACATCTTTTTCATGCAGCTCACAGAAGGTCATGGCAGGGCTCCCAAAATCCGGGTTCTTAAACTTATCATATGAAAGAGCAGAGCTTTGGTGCCTGTCATTTTTCCTGTATTTCTTATGACAATGATTGACATAAAATATAAAAATGTAATATACTGAATGCATTAGAAAACCAACCGGAGGAAATACAGATGAAATGCCCATTTTGCAGTCAGGAAAATACAAGAGTCATTGATTCAAGACCTGCAGACGATAACAGCTCCATAAGACGCCGCCGTCTCTGCGACGCGTGCGGCAAGCGCTTCACCACTTATGAGAAGATCGAGACCATTCCGGTTATGGTAATAAAGAAAGATAATAACCGGGAGCATTACGACAGAAGTAAGATCGAGGACGGTATCTTAAGGGCCTGCCATAAACGGCCGGTACCCTTAAAGGATATCAACGCCATGATTGACGCCATCGAGAGCGATATTTTTAACCGGGAGGAGCGGGAGATTCCCAGCTCCGTCATCGGCGAGATGGTCATGGACCGTTTAAAGGATCTGGATTCAGTAGCCTATGTGCGCTTTGCTTCTGTATACAGAGAGTTTAAGGACGTGAATACCTTCTTAAGCGAACTGAAAAAGATGCTCGATAAGTAGGAGAAGGAGGAACCATTCTGTTTCAGGCATTTTACCCCAGGAAATATGTAGATTCCACCTATGGAATTGATTTTGAAGAATTATACAGCAGGGGCTTTCGCGGCCTCCTGTTTGATGTAGACAATACACTGGTACCCCATGGAGCTCCCGCAACGAAACAGAGCGTGGAGCTCTTTCAGCGGCTTCACACCCTCGGCTTTGCCACCTGTCTGATTTCCAATAACAAGGAGCCCCGGGTGCGCCCCTTTGCGGACGCCATGGAGACGCCCTTTGTATACAAGGCAGACAAACCCAGCCGCCGGGGATATCAGGAGGGCATGGCCCGTATGGGTACGGATCGGAGCAATACGCTGTTTATCGGCGATCAGCTGTTTACCGATGTATGGGGAGCGAACCGGGCGGGAATGTATTCGATTCTGGTAAAGCCCATCGATCCCCATGAGGAGATTCAGATTGTGCTGAAGCGTTATCTGGAGAAGATTGTTTTATTTTTCTATAAAAGAAGGGAAGCGAAGAAATGATATCGAAGATATCAGAGCTTTTAAAAGAAAAAAAGGTGGATGGGGCCCTGGTGTCCAGCCCGGCCAATATCCGCCATATCAGCGGATTTGCGGGAACGGAGAGCTATCTGTACCTGACACCGGAGCGGAAGGTGATTCTGACGGACAGCCGGTATACCCTGCAGGCAGAGGAAGAGAGCGACGGCTGCGAGGTGCGGACCATCAGTGCGGGACGGGGCTACGCCGTCCTTTTAAAAGAGCTTCTGGAGGAAGACCGGGTAGAGCGCCTGGGCTTTGAGGAAGGCTCCATGCTTTACGGGACATTAAACGGCCTGTGGAAGAAGACCGGCTTTGGCCCGGAGCATTGGTTTATGCTGGGAGACAGTCTTTCCGGTCTGCGCGTAATCAAAAATGAGCAGGAGCTTGCCTGGATGGAGAAGGCGGAGCGGATCGGAGACGCGGCCTTCGCTTATATTCTGGGGGAGCTGCGGCCCGGCGTAACGGAGCTGGAGATTGCTGCGAAGCTGGAGTATTTTATGCGGAGCCACGGGGCGGAGGGAACCAGCTTTGATACCATCGTGGCTTCCGGCTATCATTCAGCTATGCCCCATGCGGTTCCGTCGGAGAAGAAACTGGAAACGGGTGATTTCGTGACGATGGATTTCGGCTGCCGGTATCATGGCTATTGTTCTGATATGACCCGGACGGTGGTGATAGGGAAGGCGAGTGAAAAGCAGAAGGAGGTCTATCAGACAGTCCTGGAGGCACAGAAGACCGCGCTTGCGGGCCTGAAACCTGGTATGACCTGCGCCGAGGGTGACAAACTGGCCAGGGACGTCATAGAGAAGGCAGGTTATGGGCAGTATTTTGGTCATTCCCTGGGCCATTCCGTCGGCCTGGAGATCCATGAAAAGCCCGCCCTGTCGCCGAAGGATACGACGGTGCTCCGGCCCGGCATGATTGAGACGGTGGAGCCTGGGATCTATATCCCGGATTTTGGGGGTGTCCGTATCGAGGATATGGTAATTCTTACAGAGAACGGCATCCGCAATCTGACCCATTCGCCGAAAGAATTGACAGAAGTATAGGAATGGACGCAGAAAAGTCTTGAAAAAGAGAACGTTTTATTATAGAATACAATACAGGTAATTGTGTGCGAGCAGTTACAAGTTTAATTTTCATGCGCAGGGGGCTGCGCTTAAGACATTAGGAGGAAATTTTAATATGATTTCAGCAGGAGATTTTAGAAACGGCGTTACACTTGAGATTGAAGGCAACGTATATCAGATCATGGAGTTCCAGCATGTAAAGCCGGGTAAGGGCGCGGCTTTCGTAAGAACAAAGCTGAAGAACATCATCAACGGCGGCGTGGTTGAGAAGACCTTCCGTCCCACTGAGAAGTTCCCGGCAGCAAGAATCGACCGTGTAGAGATGCAGTATCTGTACAATGACGGAGATCTGTACAACTTCATGAACACAGAGAACTACGATCAGATCGCTCTGAACAAGGATGATATCGGAGATTCCCTGAAGTTCGTAAAAGAGAACGAGATGGTTAAGGTATGTTCCTACAATGGCAACGTATTTGCAGTAGAGCCGCCTCTCTTCGTAGAGCTGGAGATCACAGATACAGAGCCGGGCTTCAAGGGCGATACCGCTACAGGCGCAACCAAGCCGGCTACCGTAGAGACAGGCGCGGTTGTATATGTACCGCTGTTCGTAGAGCAGGGCGACAAGATTAAGATCGACACCCGTACAGGAGAGTACCTGTCCAGAGTATAAGGATTAGTTACAAGAACCCCGCAGTGTGAGCTGCGGGGTTTTGTTGATCTTTTATTTTCTACAGAGCAAAAAAACCGCGCCGCCATCCTTTTGGATGACGGCGCGGAAACGTATCAGAAAGTGCATCTGACTAGATTCGAACTAGCGGCACCTGGCGTCGGAGGCCAGTGCTCTATCCACTGAGCTACAGATGCATATCAGCTACCCATCTATACTACAACAAAATTCGTTGTTGTGCAAGTGGAAAATGAAAAAAGTTTTGTAAAATCTACAAAGGGCATTGCAAAAGTAAAAAACTTCCAGTATAATGAGAGCGTCTTCCAAATTTCAGCAGCAGTTCGCTGCATCCTTCCCCGGAAAAGCAAAAGGGTAACCGAATATACAAAAGCGAAGAAAACATAGGATCAATCAGAAAGGAATTATTATGAACTATCAGGAATTTGTAGGTTCCGTGACAGGCTTTCTTCGTGAATCATTGCCCGGCGGAACCATGCTGCAGCGGATCCCGCTGGAAAAGAACAATGGAGTCATGATGGACGGGCTTTCGATCCGGAAAGAGGGCAGGCGGGTGGCGCCGATGATTTATCTGGATGCCTGCTATAAGGAATATCTGGAGGGCAGATCCTTAAAGGGAATCTGCGAACAGATACTGGAATGCTGCGAGGCACCGGATTTTGAGCAGCAGTTCGACGTGGATTTTTTCCGGGATCCCAGGCAGGTGCGCCCGGTCATTGTATACAAGCTGGTTCATTATGAGAAAAACAGGGAGCAGCTGCAGGACATTCCCCATCTGCCCTTTCTCGATCTGGCGGTGGTGTTTTACTGCCTGCTGACCGATACGCCGGTGGGAAACGCCACGGTGCTGATTCATAACAGCCACCTGGAGCTCTGGGGCAGGAATACAGCCTGGTTATATGAGGCGGCAAAGGAGAATACCCAAAGGCTGCTGCCGGAGTGCCTGGTCAGCATGGAGGAAATGCTCTGTGAGCTGTCCGGGGGACAGCAGGAGACGGAAGGCACCAGCGTGCCCATGTACGTGCTGACCAACAGCCGGAAATCCTTCGGGGCGGCCTGCCTGCTTTACGAGGGGGTGCTGGAGAAATGCCTGGAAAGATTCGGAGAGAGCTATTACCTGCTTCCCAGCAGTGTACACGAAATGATTCTGCTTCCGGTCTCCGCTGTGGGCGACAGACGGGAGCTGTGCGCCCTGGTGCGGGAAATGAACCGGACCCAGGTGCGCGAAACAGAGGTATTATCAGACAGTGTTTATTCTTATTCCCGGGAGAGCAGACGGCTGGAAATCCTGGATTTTTAAGAAGTTGTTTTATTTTTCATAAATTTATCACAATTTACGGTTGCCTTTTGTGTTAAAGTTTGTTACAATCGATTTGTTACGAAATTGTTACAAAATGAAAACCGCTTGGAGGCAACTATGAAATTTGATAATATAAAAGAACTTTT
>CAKRTY010000067.1 GCA_934402125.1 uncultured Anaerosacchariphilus sp.
TTCCCGTTTAAGTGAAAAAACCAGTCAGATCAACGCGGAGCTTTACAAGAAATACGATGTAAAACGGGGACTTCGCGACATCAGCGGTCAGGGCGTTCTGGCCGGACTGACCGAGATCGGCGAGATCCACGCTTATGATATGGTGGACGGCAATCTGATTCCCTGCGAGGGTAAGCTTTTCTACCGGGGCATGGATATCGAGGAGCTGGTCCGTGGCTTCGTAACCGAAAAACGCTTCGGTTTCGAGGAAATCACTTACCTGCTTCTGTTCGGCGATCTGCCGGACAATGAGGAGCTTCAGATGTTCCAGGATCTTCTGGGCTCCTACCGCTCTCTGCCCACCCATTTTGTCCGGGATATCATCATGAAGGCACCCAGCAAGGATATGATGAACACGCTGGCCCGGAGCGTCCTGACCCTGTATTCCTATGACGACCGGGGCGACGACATCTCCATTCCCAATGTGCTCCGGCAGTCCCTGCAGCTTATCTCGCTGTTCCCGATGCTTTCGGTCTATGGATACCAGGCATACTCCCATTACCACGACGGAAAGAGCCTTTACATCCATCCGCCCAAGCCGGAGCTGTCCACCGCGGAAAATATTCTCTATACCCTGCGGCCTGACAGTAAATACACGGATTTCGAGGCAAAGATTCTGGATATCGCCCTGGTGCTGCATATGGAGCACGGCGGAGGTAATAACTCCTCCTTCACCACCCATGTAGTGTCCTCCTCCGGTACGGACACCTATTCCTCTGTGGCCGCTTCCCTGGGTTCCTTAAAGGGTCCCCGCCACGGCGGCGCCAACATAAAAGTAGTGCGGATGTTTGAGGATATGAAGCAGCAGGTAAAGGACTGGACCAATGAGGAAGAGGTAGGCAGCTATCTGCGCGCTCTGCTTCATAAGGAAGCCTTCGACCACGCCGGTCTCATCTACGGTATGGGCCACGCGGTTTACTCCCTCTCGGATCCCCGTGCCAATATCTTCAAGTCCTTCGTAAAACGTCTTTCTATCGAGAAAGGACGGGAAGAGGAATTTGCCCTCTACTCCATGGTAGAACGTCTGGCTCCCCAGATCATCGGCGAGGAGCGCCAGATCTACAAGGGCGTCAGCGCCAATGTGGACTTCTACAGCGGCTTTGTATACAGCATGCTGGATCTGCCCCTGGAGCTTTATACTCCTATCTTCGCCATGGCCCGTATTGTAGGCTGGAGCGCGCACCGCATCGAAGAGCTGGCCAACAACGGCAAGATCATCCGTCCGGCTTACAAGAGCGTGGCAGAGCGCCAGGACTATGTAAAGCTGGGCGACCGGTAATACCTTTCGATAAAAAAAGCCTTCCGGGTCTATAATGACCGCAGAAGGCTTTTTTATATCTGTACTTATTTACCAGAACTTTTCGGTTCCCTTTCGCGCCATCAGCGCAAACCAGATCAGGATCAGCAGAAATACAAACATCATCACATTGTAAAGCATAGAGGGAAGCGGCGTCACATAGCTGTTGACCAGTCCCATGCCGCCATAAACCACAGCGCCTACTCCAAACACCAGCATCTTGGGTCCTATAAACGCCTTATACCCCTCCAGGTCCTTACATTTTTTCAAATCAATATCTTTGCCCATCAGGACTTCCTGCTTAATCTCACCCTTTTTTTTCATAAGAAACCAGGCATACAGCATATAGACGCCGGCTCCCGCAAAAATGATATCCAGAAAACTCCATATATTATCCATTTTTTACCTGTGTCTGCCCATCTTTCATTTAAGGACAGCGTTTCCTTTTCTTTGCTTGATTTTACATACCGAGGAATGCTTTCACAGCCGCCTTCATATCCGGTACCTCTACCACCGTATCATGAAGAACCGGCGCGGTACGGATCTCTTCCACTGCCTTCGGCACCTCTACGCCGGAAAGCCGGGACAGTTCATCCGCCAGAGCAAAATCGTCCCTGCCCTCGCAGTTGATTCCCATGGCTTCCATGACGCTTCTGGTAAACTTATAGGGACTTGCGGTGGAAGCAATCACGGATTTGGTCTCATCCTTCGTCTCCGCCTTGTATTTCTTGTATACACAATCAGCAACCGCTGTATGGGTATCGATCACGTAACCGGTCTCCTCATACAGATTGCGGATGGTCTTCGCGCACTCTTCCTCTGTGGCATAATTTCCATAGAAATCACCCAGTTTTTCCCGCATGGCCGGTGTAATCTCGTATCTGCCCTTCTCGCTTAAGGACTTCATGAAAGCCGCGTCCGCTTTGTCGTCATGGTCGGCAATCCGGTAAATCAGGCGCTCCAGATTACTGGAAATCAGAATATCCATAGAAGGAGAGGTCGTCAGCATAAACTCCCGGTTCCGGTCGTAGCTTCCGGTCTGGAAGAAATCATACAGCACCTTATTGTCATTGGAAGCGCAAATCAGCTTCCCAATGGGCATGCCCATCTGCTTCGCGTAATATGCCGCCAGAATATTGCCGAAGTTGCCGGTGGGAACCACTACGTTGATCTTCTCATCCTTTTCAATCTCGCCATTTGCATATAATTTCGCGTAAGCATATACATAATATACAATCTGCGGAACCAGACGACCGATGTTGATGGAGTTCGCAGAAGAGAACTGGAAGCCTGCTGCGTCCATCTCTTTTTCCAGATCCTTATCCCCGAAAATAGCCTTCACACCGCTCTGGGCGTCGTCAAAGTTTCCGTGGATGCCGATGACCTTCACATTCTTACCCTTCTGGGTCACCATCTGCTTCTCCTGTACGGGGCTTACGCCGTTCTTCGGGTAAAATACCACGATTCTGGTTCCCGGTACGTCCGCGAAGCCTGCCAGGGCTGCTTTTCCGGTATCTCCGGAGGTAGCGGTCAGGATTACGATCTCATTCTTTACCTGGTTCTTCTTCGCGGAAACGGTCATCAGATGGGGCAGGATGGAAAGGGCCATATCCTTGAAGGCAATGGTGGAGCCGTGGAACAGCTCCAGGAAATAAGCGCCGTCTGCCTTCACCAGCGGAGCAATCTCCGGGGTATCAAACTTCTCATCATAAGCGCTGTCGATGCAGTGCTTCAGCTCTCCTTCCGTAAAATCCGTCAGGAACTTGCTCATAACCGCGTAAGCAGTCTCCTGATAGCTCATGTCCGCCAATTTCTCCAGGCTTACGTCCAGCGCCGGAATACTCATCGGCACGAACAGACCGCCGTCTGCGGAAAGGCCTTTTAAGATAGCCTGGGAAGCAGTTACCTGCACGCCGGAATCTCTGGTGCTTCTGTATAACAAATCCATAGTCGTTGTCCCCTTTTTCTATGTAAGATTTCTTTTCACAAAATTCTCAATTATTATAGCAGATCAAAAGAGCTGCGTCAATGCGCAACTCTTTATTACGTTAAAATATTAAATTTGCATCCTGTCCGCCAATTTCCAGTACAGCTCCGGCTTCCGGTCAATCTTCGCCGGAAACGCCGCCCGGTATTGCCGCACCATATCCAAATCCAGATCGGCCACCAGCAGCGCTTCCTCTCTTCCGCCGTGGGCCAGCTCCTTACCCAGCGGATCTACAACCATGGATTCCCCGCTGTAGCTTAAGGTCCTGGCGTGTCCCACCCGGTTGATTCCGGCGATGTAACACTGATTTTCGATGGCGCGGGCCTTTAGAAGGGTCTTGAAATGCTTCACCCGATCCTCCGGCCAGTTGGCAGGAACCACGATAAGCTCTGCCTGCGGGGAAGCCAGCTGAAAGACCTCCGGGAAACGCAGATCGTAGCAGATAATGGGTGATACCGTCCAATCGCCCACCTTCCAAAAGTTCAATGTATCGCCGCCTGCATAATGCACCGACTCGGTTCCGAAGGTGAAGGGATGAATCTTCCGATAATCCGTCAGGATCTCGCCCTTGGAACTTATAATTGCATAACGGTTATAAGATTTCGGTTCCCGGTATTCCACATACCCCATGCCGATATACAGGCCGTATTCCACCGCTTTCTTTGCAAAATAGCGCAGCGTCTCCGGCTCTTCCGCTCTCTCGCCGATTTTCTCCGGATGCATGGAGAAGCCGGTCATACTCATTTCCGGAAATAAAATAAATTCTGCCCGCTGTTCTTTTGCTTCTTTCAGGAAGCGCTCCGCACGCCTGAAGTTTTCCAGTTTTGCCTCCCAGAGGGGCTCCGTCTGTGCCAGTGCTATCCGCATCGCTTTTCCCACCTTTTATGCCACAGAATTGTTGATGGCTGTCAGAAGCGCGTCGATGGAAGCGCGGATGATATCCGGGTCTACGCCTGCGCCCCAGGCCAGGGTTCCGTCCGGCTTCTGGAGACCCACATAGGCGATAGCGCGGGAGCTGGAGCTCTGCTCCAGAGCATGCTCCTGATACGTAACCAGGCTGTACTCCAGTCCATATCCCTTCTTAAGCGCATTGCTGACTGCGTTCAGACGGCCGTTTCCGGTAGCGTAGAGAACCTTCTTTTCTCCCTGATACTCGGTATGAACCTCTGCGGTGATACCGTCCACCTGCTTGAAATGTACTTCTGTAATATTGTAGGGAGTCGTAATGCCCTCGAACTTCTTCTTGAAGATCTCGAAGATCTCTTCCGGCATCAGCTCCTTGTTCTGGTGATCGGACGCGTCCTTGGCTGCATAGCCCATAGCCTCCCGCATCTTCGGCGGCAGATTGAGGCCGAAGTTGTGCTCCAGGATATAGCCCACGCCGCCCTTTCCGGACTGGCTGTTGATCCGGATAACGTCCGCGTCGTAGTTGCGGCTGACGTCGGTGGGATCGATGGGCAGATAGGGCACGGTCCAATGCTCCGGATCGTTCTCCGCGCGATAGTTCATGCCCTTTGCGATAGCGTCCTGGTGAGAGCCGGAGAAGGCCGCAAATACCAGTGCGCCCGCATAGGGACTTCTCTCATTGACCTTCATGCCGGTATATTTCTCATAAGCCTCGCAAATCTCCGGCATATTGCTGAAATCCATCTTGGGATCCACGCCCTGAGAATACAGGTTCATGGCCAGAGTCACCACGTCCACATTACCGGTGCGCTCGCCGTTTCCAAAAAGGGTGCCCTCCACACGGTCGGCGCCTGCCAGAAGACCCATCTCTGTGTCTGCCACGCCGCAGCCACGGTCATTGTGAGGATGCAGGGAAACGATGACGTTCTCGCGGTATTTCAGATTCTCGCACATGTATTCCACCTGGCTTGCGTATACGTGGGGCATGGAATGCTGTACGGTCACCGGAAGATTGATGATGGCTTTCTTATCCGCCGTGGGCTTCCACACATCCAGAACAGCGTTGCACACCTCCAGCGCGTACTCCGGCTCGGTTCCGGTGAAGCTCTCCGGACTGTACTCGAAACGGAAATTGCCCTCGGTCTCGTCCGCCAGCTTCTTCAAAAGCTCCGCGCCGTCCACGGCGATTTTCAGGATTTCTTCCTTGGATTTATGGAACACCTGCTCCCGCTGAGCCACGGAAGTAGAATTGTATACATGGACGATGGCCTGCTTCGCGCCCTCCAGTGCGGCAAAGGTCTTGCGGATGATATGCTCTCTGGCCTGTGTCAGCACCTGGATGGTCACGTCATCCGGAATCAGATCCTGCTCAATCAGGGTCCGCAAAAATTCATACTCTGTCTCGGAAGCCGCCGGGAATCCCACCTCAATTTCCTTAAAGCCTACCTTACAGAGAAGCTTGAAGAAGCCAACCTTCTGCTCCAGGGTCATGGGAACCACCAGGGCCTGATTACCGTCGCGCAGGTCTACGCTGCACCATACGGGCGCCTTATCCACATAATCCTTCTCTGCCCATTTCATGCAGGGATAGGGCGGTAAGAAATACTGTCTCTGGTATTTTCTGTAATTCATCATATTCTTCCTCTCCTTCTGTTCTGTGTGTTGTGTTGTTCTGCATTTCATTTTTCGTATCTTCCGATAATAGATATGCGGTATGGCAACCTACAGGAACGTGGATTTCCGCTTTTTTTCGCAAACAAGATAGAATCCTGCTTCGCAGGATTCTCCGCCTGCGGCGGGTCGCGTAAGCGACATGATTCCATTCCGCCGCAGTGCGATCTTATTTTTTGTATCATAGGAAATTCCACCAGAATTTTCTATGATACAAAAAATCCGCCTCCGTCAGCCTGCTGCCAACGGAGACGGAAGACTTATTCGCCTTACGCGGTACCACTCCATTTTCGTGAATCTTATTCACACTCTCATCGGATACGGATTCTTCCTCAACTGATTTTCGAACCTTATATCCTCCCCGCTATAACGGTCGGGCTCCGTCTGCGTCTACTTTCCGATTTTCTGAAAATCAAATACCGGATTTCGGACAGCCGCTCTGAGGTCAGTTCCCATTCTCTCTTCCGCTACTTCACACCAGCCAGCAGCTCTCTGAACTCCAAGGGAATCGTACTACTCCTCGTCCTCGCATTTATCTAATATCTGTTTTTTAGGATAGCAAATAGCTATCCGGTTGTCAATCCTTTTTTTCCTATTTTCACAGATAAAACTCATGACCATGATAGGCCTGCACCAGGGTCAGATGGCTTCGAAACCATCGAAGGTTCCCGGCGTCTGCCAGGGACGGATTCACAAAATATAAAGCCCCTCCGGAGGCATCCTCCCCTGCAAGGGCGCGTTCTACTGCTGCCCGGGTCTCGTCGGAGACGGTTACGCGGTCGATTTTACCGCTGCCTACCGGAGAAAACTGGGCCTTCCCAGCCTGCTGCTGATAGACTACCTCATAGACCGTATCCGGGAACGCGGCGCTTCGGACACGGTTCAGGACCACATTGGCCACCAGCAGGCGGCCGGTTTCATCCTCGCCGGAGGCTTCCGCCTCGACGATACGCAGGAGGGCGTCGTAGTCCTCTGCGGTGAGCTGGTAAATGCTGTTTTGCAAAGCAGCCAGTTCCGGCTGGACTGCTGCGGCCTCTGCCACCGGTTCTGTCTCTGTCGCTTCTTCCTCCGACCAATCTGCCTGCGCCTCTGTGCATGCCTGCCGCATGCGGCCAGAATTCATACTGTTTTCTGCCAGAGCACATAGCGTCTCATTTCCAATTCCCCGGATCGCTCCGGCGGTTCCATCTTCTGTCGATCTGTCGATACTTTCACTTTCGTAAGAGATTTTTGCCTCCACATCCTTCGTATCGGCCGACGCCATCAAAAGCACGCCCGCCAATCCCAGCACGATTGCACTATCTCTTAGTCTGTTCATATGCCCTATTATAAAAATGTCAGTTTCATCCGTCAAGCGGTCTGTAACATTTTCGTAACATTTTTTGTATTTTATTTCCTATATTATCCTTTTTATGAATAATTCCCGTGAAATAAACCAAAAATATGTTTCATAGGACAGACATTTTGGAGTCTTTTCTGTTCTAAACGGAAAGGAAACCATGTATCAGAGGAGGATCTGTATGAAAATCCGAGAGCGCGTCAATCTGGCAGCCGGAATCATCTTCACGCTTGCCACCGGCACACTGTTACATTTTACCTATGAATGGAGCGGGGAAAACCCCTTTGTGGCCCTCTATTCCCCCGTCAGCGAATCCGTCTGGGAGCACCTGAAGCTTTTATTTTTTCCGGCGCTGCTCTATACCTTTTTTGAAATCCTGGTACTGTACAAAACCTCCGGACACTTTCTGACCTGCCGGCTGCTGTCCATCCTGACCGGCATGTTCTTCATCGCGTCGTCCTTCTTTACCTACACCGGGCTTCTGGGCCGGAGCTTTCTGGCCGTGGACATCACTCTTTTTATCCTCAGCGTCCTGCTGACCTTTCTTCTGTCCCGTTACCTGGAGGTGCGCCATCCCGGCCTGCGGCTGCCGCTGCTGGCCAACTACGCGCTGCTGCTCCTCATCGTCATCTGCTTTTTTTCCTTCAGCTTCGCCCCGCCGG
>CAKRTY010000068.1 GCA_934402125.1 uncultured Anaerosacchariphilus sp.
CACCAGCACCTCCACCATGGCCGCCGGGGTCGTCGCCAGAAATAATCGAATCACAGTCAGTCCCGCAATGCAGAAGCTATAGACCGACATTCTTTTCAGGCTGGTCACATTCTTCTCCACGAAACAGTCAGAAGCAAGGACCGTCCGGAACATAGAGCGAAGCTCCCGGATAATCAGCACCGCGAAAATGCCGGAGAGAAACAGGAACACCAGAAGCGGCAGGTAATACCGCCGATACTCCGGAAAGTAGTCTCCCAGGATTTTCAGGGAAACCGGAAGACTGAAAGCTGCCAGAATCCCCGCCCAGAGCATGAAATCCAGCAAAGCCTTTGTAAATTTCGTCACCTTCATAATTACCTCCTGTAATAAATTTACGTAAAAAAAATAGTAAGATACAGTTATCCCTTTCAGATACCTGTATCTTACTACTTTATTTATCGTTTTTCAATATATTTTTATTGATTTTCGATATTTTATTCTTCCGTTTCAGAATTCTCAATCTCTTCCACAGAATCGTCCTTGTTCATCTGCTCCCGCACCTTCGCGATACTTGCGACCGATACATTTTCGGAATCCACGTTCATGAGCTTCACGCCGGATGCGATACGGCCTACGATGGAAATACCGCCGCAGGGAATCCGGATAATGATTCCTTCTGTGGTAATCAGCATTACCTCATTGTCTTCGTTGACTGCCTTGGCGCCGACCACATTTCCGGTCTTATCGGTGATCTTATAACACTTCACACCCTTGCCGCCGCGGTTCTGTACAGTAAACTCATCCATGCCGGTACGCTTGCCCAGACCCTTTTCGGATACTACCAGAAGATACTCGCCCTGGCTGCGCACCTGCATAGCCACGATTTCGTCCTGATCGGTCAGATTCATACCAATGACGCCCATGGACGCGCGGCCGGTGGCTCTCACGTCTGTCTCGCGGAAACGGATGCACATACCATACTTGGTAATCAGGAATACGTCCTGCTCATTGTTGGTATATTTTACCTCGATCAGCTCATCATTATCACGAAGGTTGATCGCTACCAGTCCGGATTTTTTCACATTGGCGTATTCCCGGATAGCCGTTTTCTTTACCAGGCCGTTTCTGGTGGCCATGAACAGATACTTGCCTTCCTCGTACTCCTTGATGGGGATCACCGCTGTGATCTTCTCTCCCGGCTGCAGAGACAGAAGGTTGATAATCGCGGTTCCTCTTGAAGTCCGGCTGGCCTCCGGAATCTCGTAGCCCTTCAGACGGTAAACCTTACCGGTATTGGTAAAGAACATGATATAGTGGTGGGTAGTGGTCATCATCAGATCCTCAATGTAATCCTCATTGATGGTCTGCATACCCTTGATTCCCTTGCCGCCACGGTTCTGGCTTCTGAAATTATCCGTGGTCATACGCTTGATGTAACCCAGGTTGGTCATGGTAATAACCACGTCCTCCTCCGGGATCAGATCCTCCATGGACAGATCAAATTCGTCAAAGCCGATGCTGGTCCGGCGATCGTCGCCGTATTTATCCGCAATTACGGTAATCTCTTCCTTGATGACGCCCAGCAGCTTATTCTCATCTGCCAGAATTCCCTTCAGATAATCAATCTGCTCCATCAGCGCCTTATATTCTGCCTCCAGCTTCTCCCGTTCCAGACCGGTCAGTGTACGCAGACGCATATCTACGATAGCCTGTGCCTGTACATCGTCCAGCTCAAAGCGATCCATCAGCTTCTGCTTCGCCTCCTGCGTAGACCGGGAGCCGCGGATAATCCGGATTACTTCGTCGATATGATCCAGGGCAATCAGCAGACCCTTTAAGATATGGGCGCGCTCCTCCGCCTTGTTCAGATCGTATCTGGTGCGGCGGGTCACTACGTCTTCCTGGTGAAGCAGATAATACTTCAGCATATCCAGAAGATTCAGCACCTTCGGCTCGTTATTTACCAGAGCCAGCATAATTACGCCGTAGGTATCCTGAAGCTGTGTGTGCTTATACAGCTGATTTAAAATCACATTGGCGTTGGCATCCTTGCGGAGCTCAATGTTAATCCGCATGCCTTCCCGGCTGGATTCATCGCCGATGTAGGTGATACCGTCGATCCGCTTCTCCTTTACCAGCTCGGCGATCTTCTCAATCAGCCGCGCCTTATTGACCATATAGGGAAGCTCTGTTACCACGATACGGCTCTTGCCGTTGCTCATGGTTTCAATATTGGTAACCGCGCGCACCCGGATCTTTCCCCGGCCGGTACGATATGCCTCCTCAATGCCGCGGGTTCCGAGAATCTCCGCGCCGGTTGGGAAATCCGGTCCCTTGACGATCTTTAAGATTTCTTCGATGGTGGTATCCCGATCCTCTTCGATCCGGTTATCGATAAGCTTCACCACCGCCTTTACCACCTCGCGCAGGTTGTGGGGCGGAATGTTGGTGGCCATACCGACTGCGATACCTGTGGTTCCGTTGACCAGCAGATTGGGAAAACGGGAGGGCAGCACAGAGGGCTCCTTCTCGGTCTCATCGAAGTTCGGTACAAAATCTACGGTATTTTTATTGATGTCTGCCAGCATTTCCATGGAAATCTTACTCAGGCGGGCCTCGGTATATCGCATTGCCGCAGCGCCGTCACCGTCCACGGAACCAAAGTTGCCGTGTCCGTCTACCAGCGGATAACGGGTAGACCAGTCCTGGGCCATATTAACCAGGGCTCCGTAGATGGAGCTGTCTCCATGGGGGTGATATTTACCCATGGTATCGCCGACGATACGCGCGCACTTTCTGTGGGGCTTATCCGGTCCGTTATTCAGCTCGATCATGGAATAGAGCACACGCCGCTGTACCGGCTTTAAACCGTCCCGCACATCCGGCAGGGCCCGGGCAGCGATAACGCTCATGGCATAATCGATATAACAATCCTCCATGGTCTTTTTCAAATCCACGTCATGGATTTTGTCAAAGATATTGTCTTCCATTTTCTATTCTCCCTTGTTATAGGTTACGTACGTTCAGCCGCTCCTATCATGGCTGAACTGTTAAATATCCAGGTTTTTCACGTATTTTGCGTTGGTTTCGATAAATTCCCGTCTCGGCTCTACCTTATCGCCCATCAGGGTATTGAAGGTCAGATCGATCTCCGCGGAATCCGCGTCCTCCATGGTTACGCGCTTCAGAATACGCCGCTCCGGATCCATGGTGGTCTCCCAGAGCTGCTCGGCGTCCATCTCACCCAGACCTTTATAACGCTGGATCTTGTTGTTGGTATCACGGCCTACCTCATTCAGAATATCGGCAAGCTGCTGATCACTGTAGGCATACCAGACTTTTTTGTTCCGCTCCAGCTTATAGAGAGGCGGCTGGGCCAGATATACATAGCCCTCCTTGATGAGATCCGGCATAAATCTGTAAATAAATGTAAGAAGTAAGGTGCTGATATGCGCGCCGTCCACATCGGCATCGGTCATCAGAATGATCTTGTGATACCGAAGCTTGCTGATATCAAAATCATCATGGATACCGGTACCAAAGGCGGTAATCATAGCCTTGATCTCCGCATTGGCGTAAATCTTATCCAGACGGGCCTTTTCCACGTTCAGAATCTTACCGCGCAGGGGCAGGATCGCCTGGGTCGCGCGGGAACGGGCCGTCTTGGCGGAGCCGCCTGCGGAATCTCCCTCTACGATGTAGATCTCGCAGTTCTCCGGATTTTTATCGGAGCAGTCTGCCAGCTTTCCGGGCAGTGCCATGCCGTCCAAGGCAGTCTTTCTCCGGGTCAGATCCCTTGCCTTTCTGGCAGCCTCTCGGGCACGCTGGGCCAGAATGGATTTTTCCAGAATGACCTTGGCAACCATGGGATTCTGCTCCAGGAAAATCATCAGCTGTTCGGAAACCACGTTATCCACGGCTCCGCGGGCTTCGCTGTTGCCCAGCTTCTGCTTGGTCTGACCCTCGAACTGGGGCTCGCCAATCTTAATGCTGATGATAGCGGTCAGTCCCTCCCGGATATCATCGCCGTTGAGACTGGGCTCGCTGTCCTTCAGGAGCTTATTTTTCCGCGCGTAATCATTGAAGGTCTTGGTCAGCGCGTTTTTAAAGCCGGTCAGATGGGTACCACCCTCCGGTGTATTGATGTTATTTACAAAGCTATAGCAGTTTTCCGTATAGGAATCATTGTGCTGCAGGGCTACCTCTACGAAAACATCATTTACCATGCCCTCGCAGTAGATAATCTGATCATAAAGCGCCGTTTTGGAACGGTTCAGATAGCTTACGAACTCCTTAATACCGCCCTCATAGCAGAATTTCTTCTTAAACTGGGGCTCCTGTCGATCGTCCCTGAGAACGATGTTCAGCCCCTTTGTCAGAAATGCCATCTCCCGCAGACGGATTTTCAGGGTATCATAATCATAAACGGTTTCTTCAAAAATCTCTTTATCCGGCAAAAAGGTAACCTGGGTTCCGGTTTTCTCCGGATCACAATCGCCGATCACCTTCAGCGGCTCCACCGAATGTCCTCTCTCATACCGCTGGTAATAGATCTTTCCCTCGCTGTAGATACGGACCTCCAGCCACTCGGACAGAGCGTTGACTACGGATGCTCCTACGCCATGCAGACCGCCGGATACCTTATAGCCTCCACCGCCGAACTTTCCGCCTGCGTGCAGTATGGTAAATACCACCTCTACCGCCGGGATGCCCGCCTTGTGATTGATTCCCACCGGAATACCGCGGCCGTCGTCGATGACTGTAATGGAATTATCCTTATGAATCGTCACATCGATATTTTTACAGAAGCCTGCCAAAGCCTCATCTACTGCGTTGTCTACGATCTCGTAAACCAGATGATGAAGACCGCGGGCGGAGGTGCTGCCGATGTACATACCGGGTCTTTTCCGGACCGCTTCCAGTCCTTCCAAAATCTGGATTTGATCTGCTCCGTATTCTGCGCTCATGTTCCATCCTCCTATATTGATTTTGTAACTAATTTTCACTGTATACAGCGCCTTCGACCACCCTGAAAATCCGGTTGATCGAAAACCTGTGATTTACAAATTCATCCAGACCCGTACAGGTAATCATGGTCTGAATGTCATGGATGCTGTTCAATAAATAGTTTTGCCGGTTATGATCCAGTTCAGACAATACATCGTCTAAAAGCAGCACCGGCGTATCGTGAATCAGCTGCTTGACCAGCTCGATTTCCGCTAATTTCAATGATAAGGCAGCCGTCCTCTGCTGTCCCTGGGAACCGAATTTCCGGATATCGATACCGTCTGTAGCAAACAAAAGATCGTCCCGGTGGGGTCCCACAGAAGTGGTTTTCATTCGGATATCCCGATCCCGGTTTCGGCTAATGGCATCATAGAGTTCTTCTGCCCCCACATTTTTCTCGTAAGAAATCTGCAGCTTTTCCCGGCCTCCGGAGAGCTTCTGATGGATTCCGTAAATCATTTCCCCCAGGGAATGAATAAATTCTTCCCGGCTTTGAATAATTTTCTTTCCATATTCTGCCAGCTGCAAATCCCAGACGTCCAGCGTCTCGATCAGCTCCGGACGAAAGCTGATGTCCTTTAAAAGCTTATTCCGCTGGGTTACAATCCGGTTATAGTTGGCCAGATGGTGCAGATACACCTTGTCCAGTTGACATAACTCCATGTCCAGGAATCGCCGGCGCTCGACGGGCCCCTGCTTGATAATGCTTAGATCCTCCGGAGAAAAAAAGACAAAATTCGCGATACCGAAAAGCTCGCTGGCCTTCCGGATCGGTACGCCGTTTATGGCAATTCCCTTGGTTTTATTCTTTTTCAGGTGAATATCAATCTGATACTCCATCGTACCCTTTTTTACAAAGGTGCGAAGATGGGATTCCTCTTCCCCGAAGAAAATCATATCCCGATCACGGCTGCCCTTGTGGGATCTGGTGGTGCCGCTTAGATAAACGGCCTCCAGAATATTGGTCTTTCCCTGGGCGTTATCGCCATAGAAAATATTCGTTTTTTCATCAAACTGAAGCTGTAACTCCCGGTAATTCCGGAAATTCTTCAGTTCCATGGATTCGATTATCATACGATTTTATAATCCTGTCCCTGATAGGTAAATACATCGTCTTTGTAGAGCTTGCGGCCTCTGCGCTCCTCCACTTCGCCATTTACCTTTACCTTACCGTCTACGATTTCATACTTGATATCCGATCCCAGGGAAAGAATACCGGCCAGCTTCATGGCCTGGCCCAGACGGATAAATTCATCTTTGATCGATACTTCGATATAATCCATGCTCGTCTCCTTTTATACAGCGGCGCTGCTGAAATTCACCGGAAGAACCAGATAGATATAAGATTCTTTTTCATCCCGGATAAAGCAGGGCGCCTTGGGATTTACCAGATACAGCGTTACCATTTCGTCGTCTATCACACGCAGGGCATCGATCAGAAACTTCGGATTGAAGCCAATCAGAATGTCTTTTCCCTCTTTCTCGATGACGATCTCCTCATTCATAGAGCCAACGCCGGAGGTCAGCTTCAGCCGCATCTCTCCGTCTCCAATCTGAATGATAATCGGCTTCTTATCGCTTTCGCGGATCAGAAGCGTCGCACGGTCAATACAATTTAAAAATTCCTTTTTGTTGACCTTTACCTTTGTCTCATAATCGGAGGAAAGCATCTGGTCAATACGGAAATACTCTCCTTCGATCAGACGGGATACCACCGTAGTCTCGTCAAATTCAAATACAATATGATTTTTGGTAAAAAACAGATTTACAAGGGCGTCCAGCTCGCCGGACAGAATTTTGCTGACCTCGATCAGCGTTTTTCCGGGAACAATTACCTTTCTGTCTTCATAGCTTTCCTTCAGCTCCAGATTGCGGATGGATACCCGGTGACCGTCCAGGGAAACAACCTTCAGATGGTTTCCGCTGATCTCAAAGAGTTCGCCGGTCATGATTTTATTGCTTTCATTATCAGAAATGGAAAAGATCGTCTGCTTGATCACTTCTCTTAAGCTGAACTGGGAAATGACCACCGGTTCAGTCTTTTCAATATAGGGAAGATAAGAAAAATCTTCTCCGGACTTTCCGGCAATGTTGAAGCGGGCCTTTTCACAACTGATTAGCATCTGGAAATTCGAATCGGTTTCAATGGTAACGTCGTTATCCGGAAGCTTTCTGACAATCTCCGAAAAGATCTGAGCGTCAATTGCGATGACGCCCTTTTCCTGAATGTCTCCTTCCAGGATCGTTTCAATACCCAGCTCCATATCGTTGGCTGTCATCTTAATCTGTCCTGTAGATGCGTCAATCAGGATACATTCCAGAATCGACATGGTAGTCTTGGAAGGAACGGCCTTCAAAACAATGTTAACACCCTTTAAAAGGTCTGATTTTTTGCAGACGAACTTCATAATGTGTATAACTCCTTTCGAAAAATCCCGGCAGGGGGATATAGATAAATATATAAAATAATCCGTCGTATTCGTAGTAGGGGCTGTGAATATGTTGATAAGTGGTCTGAAGCCCTGAAAATACAGGATCTTCGCGAGGGATAACTATGTGAAAAAGTACGGTATAACCCACCGGAAACCGGGAAGGTTATGCACATGGCCAAAATCCGGAAAAAATTTTCCCCACAATATCAACATGGTTGTCCACATGAGAATGTTGATAAGTCCTTGGAGCTAGTTCGGATTGATTTTCTTGCGGATCGTACCGATGGTGCGGATCGTGGAATCGTTGCTTTGCAGTTCTTTTTCGATCTTCTCCACGCCGTGCATGAT
>CAKRTY010000069.1 GCA_934402125.1 uncultured Anaerosacchariphilus sp.
GTGTATGGGCGAGGCTCAGGAGGTTGTGTTCATGGAGTTTGACGGACCGCAGGCCAGAAAGATTTTTGTAGATATCATTGGAGAATAAGAGTATATTCGAAGTATAGAATATATCATGTGATAAAGGAGAGAAGATTATGGGTTTTGACATTGTGACAATGGGACCGCTTATCTGTGAAGTCATGAGAAAGGATCTGGACAAGCCCCTGGACAGACCGGCTGATTTTACAGGCCCGTACCCCAGCGGAGACGCGGCTATCATGCTGAATGCGGCAGCAAAGCTGGGCGCGAAATGCGCGATGGTCGGTGTGGTAGGAGACGATGGATTTGGACGCTGTGTAACCGATCGGCTGGAAGAGAGCGGAGCAGACTGCTCCATGGTACGTGTGGAAAAAGATGCGGCAACAGGCGTTGCTTTTGTATGCTATTATTCAGATGGAAGCAGAAATTTCCTGTATCATGTACGCTATGCAGCGCCGGGTATGCTGACGCCGGACGATGTGGATATGGACAAAATTCGCGATAGTAAATGGGTACATGTAAGCGGCTTTACCATGTCTACGAATCAGAACAGCGCAGAGGCTGTATACAAGATGGTAAGAGAGGTATCTGCGGATACAAAGGTTTGCTTTGATCCCAATATTCGTCCCGAAGCTCTGAGTGTAGAGCAGATCAAAGAACTGTGCGGACCGGTGGTAAAGCGTGCAAACATCATCTTCCCCAGCAAGTCTGAGGCTATGATGTTCACAGGCGCGGCGACCGACGACGAGGGCTGCAGACAGTGGGCAGCTGAGGGTAAGATTGTTGTTCTGAAGAATGGAGATGCAGGCTGCCGTATTTATTCCGGGGATGAAGTCATCGATGTACCCAGCTTCCATGTAGAAGAGGTAGATCCGACCGGAGCAGGAGATACGTTCTGCGGCGCGTTCCTGACCGCGATGGTAGAAGGAAAGAGCCTGGCAGAGTGTGGACGTTTCGCAAACGCTGCAGGCGCCATGTCTGTCAGAAAGCAGGGTCCGATGGAGGGAGCGCCCTCCAGAGCCGAGCTGGACGCATTTCTGGAAGAGCATAAGTAATAGCGCAGTATAAGTTTCAAGTAGGAGGAAACGATAATGGGCAATACATATCAGGAAAAATTGGAGCATATCGGCGATCTGAACCAGCTGATGACCCTTCAGGAGGCTACCTTAAACGGCGGTTTTCAGGATGGCGTCCGCATTATGCAGGTAGAGAACGGCGGAAATCTCTCCGTGAGCGTACTTCCGGATCGCTGCATGGATCTGTATCAGGTTCGGTATAAAGGAAAGAACCTGAACTATCTGGCACCCTGCGGAATCGTGGCTCCGTCTTACTATGACGCACAGGGAACCAGATGGCTCCGCAACTTCTTTGTAGGACAGCTGACCACCTGTGGTCTGCAGCATTTCGGTAATCCGATGGTGACGCCGGACGGCGAGGAGCTGGGACTGCATGGAAGAATCGCCAACACACCGGCTGAGAATGTGAAATACGAGCGCGGCGTAAAGGGCGAGAACCCGACCCTGACCCTGGAAGGAACCATGCGTGAGGCACGCATCTTCGGCGAGAACCTGACCCTGCACAGAAAGCTGGAATTCGAGTATGAGAACGACAGCATCGTGCTGACGGATACCGTAACTAACCACGGCTTTGGCGACAGACAGTTCGTATATGCGCTGCATCTGAATTATGGTTATCCGCTGCTGGAGGAAGGAACCAAGCTGATCTTCGACAGCCTGGAGACGATTCCCCGTGAGGAGAATGCGGCGAAGTACGCAGACACCTGGAAGCAGGTGGAGGGACCGGCATATCCCTATCCGGAGCGCTGCTATTTCCACAAGATCGCGAAGGATGAGAATGGACAGGCACAGTACACCATTTTCAATGAGAAGCGTGGAATTGGCGTAAATATTCAGTACGATGGCAACGACCTGCCCTTCTTCTGCGAGTGGAAGATGCTGGGCAAGGGCGAGTATGTCATGGGTCTGGAGCCCATGAACGTGTTCCTGGACGGACCGAAGGTAGGCCAGGAGGGCTGTGCCGCACCGATTCTCGGACCGGGAGAGAGCAAGACCTATAAAGTAAAACTGAATTTTATTGACAGAATTTAATAAGACAGAAAAGCATAAGGAGAATTTATCATGAAGCGTTCAAAAATCAATCAGAGTATTAAAGAAATGGAAGCTATGCTGAAGGAGCATAAGGTAGAGCTTCCGCCGTTCTGCAAATGGACGCCGGAAGACTGGAAGGATAAGAATCACGAGTACGATGAGATTCGTGACAATATGCTTGGCTGGGATATTACAGACTGTGGTCTGGAGAACTTTGACAAGGTTGGTTTCGCGCTGATCACCATCCGCAATGGAAACCAGAAGGATCCCAAGTACAAGAAGGTATATGCTGAGAAGCTGATTTACCTGAAGGACGGACAGACCTTCCCATCCCATTTCCACTGGGTAAAGAGCGAGGATATCATCAACCGTGGCGGCGGAACCCTGCTTCTGAAGCTGTACAACGATGACGGAGAGGGCGGATACGCAGATACAGACGTTCTGGTGAACTCTGACGGACGTTCTTACTACGTACCGGCCGGTACAGAGGTTGAGGTAAAACCGGGAGAGAGTATTACTCTGTGGCCCCATCAGTATCACAGCTTTGCAGTTGTGCCCGGATCCGGAGATATTCTGATTGGCGAGGTATCCATGTGCAATGACGACACTACGGATAACCGTTTCCATGATCCGGTAGGACGTTTTCCGGAAATTGAGGAGGATGAGGCTCCGTACCGTCTGCTCTGCAACGAGTATCCGGCAGCTGAATAAGAGGAGAAGCGTCTATGCTTTATGTAGGTATTGACCTGGGCACATCAGCGGTAAAACTGCTGCTGATGGACGCCTCAGGTAAAATAGAAAAAATCGTATCCCGGGAGTATCCTCTCTCTTTCCCGCATCCAGGCTGGTCAGAACAGAATCCGGTGGACTGGTTTGAGCAGTCTATGGACGGTTTAAAGGAGCTGCTGGCAGACTGTGATAAGTCGCAGGTGGCCGGTATCAGCTTCGGCGGTCAGATGCACGGACTGGTGATCCTGGACAGGGATGATCAGGTGATTCGTCCGGCGATTCTCTGGAATGACGGCAGAACCACGGAGGAGACCGATTATCTGAACCAGGTGATCGGCAAGGATAAGCTGTCTGCCTGTACGGCCAATATCGCCTTCGCAGGCTTTACCGCGCCGAAGATTCTCTGGGTGAAGAAGCATGAGCCGGAGAATTTCGCGAAGATCGCAAAGATTATGCTGCCGAAGGATTACCTGGCTTACCGCTTAAGCGGAACCTTCTGCACGGATGTATCGGACGCCTCCGGTATGCTGCTCTTTGATGTACAGCACAAGTGCTGGTCCAAAGAGATGATGGATATCTGTGATGTGAAGGAAAGTCAGCTGGCGCAGATTTATGAGAGCTATGAGGCAGTGGGAACCCTGAAGCCGGAGCTTGCGAAGGAACTGGGACTGTCAGAAACTGTAAAAATAGCGGCGGGCGCCGGAGACAATGCTGCGGCAGCAGTGGGAACCGGAACCGTCGGCGACGGCAGCTGTAATATTTCCCTGGGAACATCGGGAACCATCTTTATATCCAGTGAAAAATTTGGCGTAGATGAGAATAATGCGCTTCATTCCTTCGCCCATGCAGACGGTCATTTTCATCTGATGGGCTGTATGCTGAGCGCTGCGTCCTGCAATAAATGGTGGATGGATGAAATTCTGAAAACGAAAGATTATGCAGGCGAGCAGAAGGAAATTGATGTAAAAGAATTAGGGAAGAATCATGTGTTTTTCCTGCCTTATCTGATGGGTGAGAGAAGCCCTCATAACGATCCCAACGCCCGTGGAACCTTTATCGGCATGACTATGGATACCACCCGCGAGGAGATGACCCAGGCTGTGCTGGAGGGCGTAGTTTTTGGTCTGAGGGATTCCTTTGAGGTGGCGAAGAAGCTGGGGATTCAGATAGAACGTACCAAGATTTGCGGCGGCGGCGCCAAGAGCCCGCTGTGGCGTCAGATGGTGGCGGATATCCTGAATATTAAGGTAGATATTCCAAAGAGCGAAGAGGGACCGTCTATGGGCGGCGCTATGCTGGCTGCGGTAGCCTGCGGTGAATACGCAAGTGTGGAAGAAGCAACAAAAAAGATTGTGGAAATTGTGGATACCGTGGAGCCGATCCCGGAGAATGCAGCCCGATATGAAAAACAGTATCAGAAGTTCTGCAGAATCTACCCAACTGTGAAGGAATTATTTCCGGTAATTGAGTAAAAAAAGCTTGCATGAAGGAGCTGGGACTGGTATACTTGGTTCAAATTCATAGATCCGGCAGAGGATAACTCTAGAGACTCCGGCTGATGAAAGCAAGAGGAGCGCCGAAGAAGCAAACTGTGGGAATTCATCATTCCGCAGTGGAAACTGACAGGCAAAAGGAAGGTTATCCGACGGAACTCTGGAGAGAGCGAGCAATCGCCGCCTACGTGGAGATAACCAACTGGTAAAAGGACAGAGAGATTGATGCACAGGCATCAGTCTCTCTATTTTTTATGGAATAGGAAATTCCGATAGAATTCCCTATTCCATAAAAGCAAGCAGAGCTTGCAAAGATGCGCACTCGGCGCAGTGGTAGATGGTTGCTGAAGCAACCGCGCCTCGGCGCGAGAATGTGCCAATGGCACATTCTATTTTATGGAAAAGGAGAAAAGATATGAGAATGATGCTGACAGGCGCAGGCGCCGTAGGAGAATGTATTTTAAAAATGCTGGAGAAGCGGGATCCCAAAGGAGAGTGGCTTTCCTATGTGCTGCTGGCGGATTTTGATTTAAAGCGGGCGGATGAGGTAAAGAGCCATCTGGAACAGGAGCGGAAATACCGGGAAGGAACGCAGTATGAGACGGCGCAGGTGGACGCCAGAGACCGGGAAGCGCTGACGGCGCTTATGCGGGAGCACCGGATTGATTTTGTGATGGACGCGGCCTCTCCCTTTGTGAGCAATTTTATATTTGACGCAGCCTTTGAGGCGGGAGCCGATTACGCCAGCATGGGAACCTGGTCGGTGCCGAAGGATCACCCGGAATTCGGAAAGGGCTTTGAGGGGGCTTACCTGGAGCCCATGACCAAGTACAATTTTGACCGGCACGAGGCCTGGAAGGAAAAGGGACAGATGGCCTGTATCTGTCTGGGCATCGATCCGGGCGTGGTAAATGTATTTGCCAAATACGCGGCAGAATACCTGTTTGACGAGCTGTTGGAGGTGCATGTGAAGGACGGCGGCAATCTGACGCCGCCGGAGAGCGAGAAGGACGAGATCATCTTTGGCTTCAATGTATGGACGGTGCTGGACGAGGTCATGAATCCCAACGCGGAATGGAGCCGGGAGGGCGGCTTCCTCATCGAGGACGCCTTTGCGGGAGAGGAAGACTTCCGGATGCCGGAGCCCTTCGGCGTCAACCATCTGGTGAAGGTGGAGCACGAGGAAGTAGTCACCATGCCACGGTATCTGGAAAAATATGGATTACAGAAGGCCAGCTTCAAGATTGCCCTGGACGATAACCTGTTGAACGCTCTGAAGGTCCTGGATAAGCTGGGACTCCGGAATATCCATCCGGTCCAGGTGGGAGATGTGAAGGTGGTGCCCCGGGATGTGGTAGCGGCCTGCGCGCCCCAGCCCAAGGATATCGGAGAGGACATGACAGGCGGTATGTGCGTGGGCGTGGACTGTATCGGTATCAAGGACGGAGAGAAGAAAGAATATTTTATCTATCAGCCCTTTGACAATCAGGAAGCGCTGCGGGGCTTCGGATTGCAGGCAGTGGTAGCCCAGACTGGGTTCGGGGCGGCTCTGGCCATCGAGCTTATGGGCCGGGGAATCTGGAAGGAGGCCGGCGTATTCTCACCGGAGTACTTCCCCTCCCGTCCCTACATGGATCTGATGGAGGAGGCAGGACTGACCTATCAGATCCAGGAACGCTAAGGCGTCCGGACGGCGTGGTTGACGGAAAGCCGGATTCAAGGTACACTGTAAGTACCAATGCGTAATAAGGAGAAGAAGATTTACCATGTTTGCACTGAAAAAAATGACAAAAGAGATGCACGATGAAGTGCTGGCGATGGTGGAGGAGTTTTATCACAGCGATGCCGTCTGCCACCCGGTACCCCATGAGAAGCTGGAACAGACCTTTGCGGACGCTGTCAGCGACGATCCGATTCTGGAAGGAATTGTACTGACGGAGGACGACCGTATCCTGGGCTTTGGCTATATTACAGAATATTACGCCTGCGAGGTGGGCGGACGCTGCCTGATGTTCGAGGAGCTTTACCTGAAGGAGGAGACCCGGGGAAAGGGCTACGGCACCCGCTTTTTCGAGGAAGTTATGAAATCAAAGCCCCAGGTACGCCGGTTCCGTCTGGAGGTTACCCGCAGCAATGAGAAGGCAGTGCGCCTGTATGAGCGCCTGGGCTTTGCGTTCCTGACATACGATCAGATGATACTGGATCGATAAGGAGAGACTTTCATGAATTTCCGGAAAAATCTAACAACTGGAAAAAGGGAGCTGTGCTTCTTTCTGATCCTGGTGCTTCTGGGAGCAGGAAAGCAGTTCCTGGTTTACAATCTGCCGATCATGGCGGTGCCCAAAGGCATCCATGACGACTGGATTATGGTACATATGGCAGACGCCCTGCGAAACGGACAGTGGCTGGGAGAATACAACGACCTGACGCTGACCAAGGGAATGTTTTTCCCGCTTTATCTGGCGGTAATCAATTTCCTGCACCTGTCTTATCTGAATGTGACGGCGCTTTTGTATACCGTCAGCTGCATGCTTTTTGTGTATGCCCTGCGGCCGCTTCTGAAGAAAGATTGGGCGTGTCTTGTGCTGTATCTGGCGCTTCTGTGGAACCCGGTATCCTATTCGGTGCAGGCCTTTCAGAGAGTGTACCGCAACAGCATTTCCTATATCCAGGTGCTGCTGATTTTCGGAGGACTGCTGGCTCTGTGGCTGCGCCGGAGAGAACCGGTGCGAAAGCAGCTTCTGTGGCTTCTGACTGCGGCGGCAGGCATGGTTTCATTTTTTTATACCAGAGAGGATGCCATCTGGGTGGAGCCTTTCCTGCTGGTGTTCCTGCTGGTTTACCTGGGAAATATGTTCTTCCTCTGGCGTAAGGAACACGCCAAAGTATACGCGGTGAAGGCCGTGCTGGTGCTTCTGCCCTTCCTCTGTGTCTGGGGAGCGGGACAGCTGATAGCCCAGGAGAATTATAATCATTATAATATTCGTCTGACCAATGAGCTGCAAAAAGGCGGCTTTGCGGAAATGTATAAAAGCATGATGGCGGTGAAGCCGGAGGAGGATATTCCGGGCGTTACCATGACCCGGGAAAAAGTGGCACGTATGTGCGACGAGTGTCCTACCTTAAAGGAGCTGGAGCCTTATATCCACAGCAGCCGTCTCTACTGGGCCGGATCTGAGGAAAATGAAAAGGACTGGGAGGTACGGGACGGCTGGGTCTTCTGGATCTTCCGTACGGCCCTTATGCAGGCAGGCTATTATACTGACGGCGAGACCGTCAATCAGGTGTGCCTGCAGATTCACGACGAGCTGGAAACAGCCATGGACGAGGGCAGGCTGGAGAGACAGGCGACCATGCCATCCACCTATATGTCGCCCTGGCGGGAAGGGTATCTGGGAGATCTGTTC